>JBARVL010000298.1:0-3611 GCA_049646245.1 Crinalium sp.
GATTATTGAATACTTTAACTAAATTGCGTAACTTAGGAAATACCTTAATTGTTGTCGAGCATGATGAAGAAACAATTCGGGCTGCGGATCATTTAGTTGATATTGGTCCAGGTGCAGGTATTCATGGCGGAAGAATTATTTCTCAAGGAAACTTAGATACATTACTGCAAGCAGAAGATTCTTTAACTGGTGCTTATTTATCAGGAAGAAAAGTTATTAATACGCCAGGAGAGAGGCGCGAAGGAAATAAGCGATCGCTCGTTATTAAAAATGCCTACCGCAACAACCTTAAAAATGTCGTTGTAGAAATACCACTAGGTAAACTTGTTTCAGTAACAGGTGTATCTGGTTCCGGTAAATCTACCTTAATTAACGAATTACTTTATCCAGCATTACAACACAATCTTACCCGTAAAGTACCCTTTCCCAAAGACTTAGAAAAAATAGACGGACTCAGCGCCATTGATAAAGTAATTGTAATCGATCAATCACCAATTGGTCGCACCCCTCGATCTAATCCTGTTACTTACACAGGCATTTTTGATCCAATTCGGGAAGTATTTTGCCAAACCATCGAAGCTAAGGCAAGAGGTTATAAACCAGGGCAATTTTCCTTTAATGTTAAAGGGGGAAGATGCGAAGCTTGTAGCGGTCAGGGAGTGAATGTCATTGAGATGAACTTCTTACCAGATGTGTATGTGCAGTGTGAGATTTGTAAAGGCGATCGCTACAATCGTGAAACCTTACAAGTTAAGTACAAAAACAAATCCATTGCCGACGTACTTAACATGACTGTAGAAGAAGCCTTAGAGTTTTTTATTAATATTCCCCGCGCTGCAAGTAAGTTGCAAACTTTAGCAGATGTTGGTTTAGGATATATCCGTTTAGGACAAACAGCACCCACCTTATCTGGTGGAGAAGCGCAGCGCGTCAAATTAGCCACAGAATTATCCCGTCGCGCTACAGGTAAAACATTATATTTAATAGATGAACCGACAACAGGTTTATCTTTTTATGATGTCCACAAATTACTAGATGTCTTGCAAAGGTTGGTAGATAAAGGCAATTCAATTTTAGTAATTGAGCATAATTTAGATGTAATTCGTTGTGCTGACTGGGTGATAGATTTAGGACCTGAAGGCGGGGATAAAGGCGGAGAAGTTATTGCAGTGGGAACACCTGAAGAAGTAGCTAACAATGAGCGGTCTTATACGGGGCAATATTTAAAGCAGGTATTGCAGCAACATCCACCTGTAACTATCAAAATAGACTAAACAAATTATTGTTGAGAATAAGAACCTAAAAATTTTTCTCCATCAAAATGAATTATATGATCTGGTGCTTCCGCAATCCAAACTTCCGTTTCCCAAGCAACGTCAGGTGCAAACTGACGAAATGTAGTACGGTCAAGAAATGCCGTAACAAAAATAATATCAGCACTACATTGCTCTGTGAGCTTTTTTAATTCTAAAAGACGTATTGAGGAGATTACACCAGAACTATGTACCGCTTCTATTAAATAAATCCAGTTTTTCTGCTGAGAGTAAGCAACTACATCCGGTAGTTCACCATGAGATAATTCAAAAAAATTGAGTTCTTCTAGTCTTTTTTTGTCCAGATACAAAAACTTATTAGCAGTGTCTCCTACATATAAAACCTCTGCACCATAGCCATAACGAGGTAAAAATTGCTCAATAATGGCTTTTTGTAATTCATTATGCTTACCAGGGCTAAATTCAACAGCCTTACCTGATGGAAAAATAGCAGGAATTAAAGTTACATCACGCTTGTCTGAAAGTTCTTCTTCAAGGGTGACTTTATTGGCTAAAAATTTATCGACCTCATCTTCCCAGTTTTCTGAACCAAAAGCTGCAATTAAATTAGCATATTCAGAATTTACAGCAAAAGCTCTTGTGCCATCATTTCTTGCTGCATTCGGATTAGTCGAACTAGCAATAATTATTTTTGCTAAAACGGTTAGTTTTAAATCTTTGCGGCGTATATCATCATAGGAACTTTCAGAAATATTCTCATAAAAATGTCGATTCCAGTATCTAATAATATCTCTTGTTCTCAAAGCATGAGAACTAACAATATTTTTCCAGTCACTACTTTGTTTAACATTGGCTACAGCTAAAAAAGCCATAGCCATCCTTTCCAGTCGTCGTTTACTAAGCTTTTCCAAAGGAACGCCAAATTTATCAATAATATAAAGAGCTTCATTAATCAGCTTTTGTAATTCCTCTGGTTTATCTGATTGCGTAATATACTGGGGTAATTCAGACATTTATGGTTAAAAAGGTAAAGATAATTGCAAAGGTAAACTAAATTTTTCTATCTCGTTTACTGATAACCTTTGAGAAGATTGCAAATAATTCCGCACACTTGCAGCTAAATAAAAAGCAAATAAAGGCGCAACTGCATTACCAATTTGATTAAAACAATTTGTTTCTGTACCAACAAACTCGAACCAATCAGGAAAACTTTGTAATCTCGCCGCTTCTCTTAAAAATAAACGCCGTCGTCTGCCATCAGGTAATTTAATTCTGTGCATATCACCTGTAGGCGCTGCAATATTTCGACAAGTTAAAGTCCTAGCTGGTGCATCTAAATGTAAATCGCGGGGACGTTTACAAAAAGAAGCTTTTTCATACCTTGCTATATATTCATCCATGCTAGGTGTAAGAAACTTTGATTCAGGAGGCGCTTGCAAAGCTAACTCTCCTAATGCTTCACCAGCAGTTATCTTTCTTTCAAATATCTTAGGAAAACTAAAATTCCCCCGATGACCGACTACAATCACACGCTCACGATTTTGAGGAATACCAAAATTAACAGCATTCAATAACTTAATTTCGACAATATAACCCAAAGACTGAAGCGCCTGAGTAACCTCATCTAAATACCATTTATTTTTATATAGTAAACCCCGAACATTCTCAAACATCCATATATCAGGACGTAATTTTTTAACCGCACTAATAAAAATTGGAAAGCCATCCCTAGAATCTTTTAAACCTTTCTGTTTTCCTCCCACACTAAAAGGCTGACAAGGAGGACCACCAATTAATACAGATGCCGCAGGTAATTCAGTTTCAGGTGTTAAAATAAGTTGGGTACATTCACCTTTGAGATTTTTTCTATAGGTAGCACAAGCATCAGCTTCAGCTTCAAAGCCATGCGTTTCAAATCCTTGTGCTTCAAAACCTAAAGATAAACCACCACATCCAGCAAATAAATCTACTACAAGTGGAGTCCGAGAAGTAGCTGGTTTCAGTACATGATTTATCTTGTCAATGTATCTTATGCTCATAGAGCTAATCAAGATGATTCCTATATAAGGATATAGCTTAACTTACCGCTAATTCCCTTCTCGCGTCATTTTAGTATCTTTGTGGTTCAAATAAATTTTTATACGAGAGAAGTAAGATAGTTTGCCAACCTCGTTGCGTGTTGATGCTGAATTTGTTTTAGTTTGTTTTTTATTTCGTTTATAATAGTAAATACTATTCTGATTTAAGACGCGATCGCACTTCAATATTTACAGTCAGCATTAACTATTAGAATTTATTCCCGTCTATCTACGGCTGTTGTTAAAAAAATAACTTTGA
>JBARVL010000299.1:0-4750 GCA_049646245.1 Crinalium sp.
GTTAAAGCTTCTGTACTAGAAATGCCAAATTCTAGTTGTGGTTTATAAAGTGAGATTTGTACGAATGCGCCTGATGATTTGTTGTCGGTTTTAACTTGCCAATCTTGTTGAGGATGAACAATATCAACCAAATTTTCTTGCCAACGAGTATCTGTAGGATAGCCGCCGTGAAAGCGGAGAATTCCTGGCTGAAAATCTCCCCTACTGATATCTTTGCCGCAGTAACGTTGTGCTTGTTCCAATGTGCAAGCGCGGCGAAAAATGCCTTTCATGCTGCTACCTGGATAAAATGCCCATCCTTTAGCACCAATTACCGGACGAATTACGCCATCATCTTGTCCACTGTTTGTGATAAAGCGCCAGGTTAATTTATATCTGCGGGTTTGTACTTCTGAACCGAATTGTGGTGCATCAGGATAAACTTTTTCTATCCATTCCGAAGCCCAAAGTTGAGCGTCGTCTGTACCGACATATTGCAATTGGCAGCGTCCCGCAGTTTGGGCGCGGAACATTAAGGGAACTTTGCGGGCGGCTTCAGGGATGTTGGGCATTGTTCCTCCAGGGAGATGAGCGGATTTATTGTTAAGTTAACAGGTATATAGAAGAGCGTTCTTCCAATTAATTAGGTAGGCATAAATAAACTTTAGTGCTTTTCCCAATCACTAATCACCAGTCCCCAGTCCCAGTCATCACAACGTTGCGAGGGACAGGGGAAATGGCTGAAATGCTGATAAATTCGTTGTGTCCCTCGATAGCTTGCTGGGAAAGGGTTTCAGGGATTTTTTGGGGAAGATTTTAGCGAGTTGTAGCTACAATTTTACTGTCCCTCGCAAATCGCTTCTAGATGGTATACTGGGTACAGGTTTGAAAAAGAACCCTTGCGGCGACTGCATTAAGTCGCTTTGTTGGAAACAATGGTAACTCACATTCGAGGATTTGACATTTCACTGTCACTTGCGGCGACTGCATTAAGTCGCTTTGTTGGAAACGGTGGATAGTGCAACCCAGTTAGAGCAGCATAACCCGCAACTTGCGGCGACTGCATTAAGTCGCTTTGTTGGAAACTCAACACTTCCTTTAGTGAAGTTGAAGAATATGTTTTGCTTGCGGCGACTGCATTAAGTCGCTTTGTTGGAAACGAGCCGATGGTAACTTGAACATCGAACCAACCCCCCTTGCGGCGACTGCATTAAGTCGCTTTGTTGGAAACCGAGCTTCCTAGCAAGTTTTCCAAGTTGGATCTTTAGCTGGCAGCGATCGCACTCAGCTTATAGAAAACGTAAAAACAAAAAGCCGTCAGCCTGTAAATTAATTACTCCTAGCTGACGGCTATTTAATTGCAATCAAATCAAACGTGAAACTTAACCCTTATATCTCTGCGTCCACCACACCATACAATCAGATAATTGTGTTAACACTGCTATTGCTACTCGCTGATCTTGTAACTCCAAACTCCACAACTTCTCACTCATACTTTTAACAGAATTTGTATCATCTGCCCTCACAGAATCATTAGGTATTTTCACACCAGCTTTGAGCATCACCTTTACTAACTCATCCCATGTTTGTTTCCAATAAGTTGATTTACTTGGCTCTTTTTTTTGCAAACGTAAATGCTCACCCCAAAATCTTTCTAAGCCATAAGCAACAGCCATCCGCATTTTATAAGCTTGATTGAGAGAATCTTTATCTCTAGTTTTCGCATCTAATACTAACTTTTGAGCAATCTGATCTAAGCCATAAGAATTCCAAGCCATTATTGATAATCTCCGCCTAAAGTTACATGACAACGACCAAAACCCACAGATTCTAAACCACCAAAATAAAGTTCTTGAGCAGCAGCATCACCAAAAGGTTGCCAACCCTTTTGTTTGACAGCAACCGGAAATACTAAAACACTGCCTTCCGGTAATGCTTCAACATTAAAAAATGCTCCTGGATCAACTTTTTTCATATCATCGAGTAACTTAACTCTAGTTTGGCGATACAATGCCATATCGTGCAACATCGCAATATCGTTATCGCCAACCACAACTAAATTACTTACTTGCAAATCAGTTCCAATCGGAATCCAAGCTGATAAATCCGCTTCGTGTTCTATTTCCATAAAGCCTAAGTTGAAAAATAGAATCTTGCGCCCAACACCTACTTGCCGCCCTTGTAAACTTTTTGGCGCTGTATAAGGTGCAGGAATTTTATCAGTAATTCCGGTAATTTGTTTGTAGCGTTTCAGCAATCTAGGGCAAGTCACCCAAACAACAGGTTGCCCTGGACAAAACACAGGTAGCCAAACTAAAGAAGCATATTCAAACTTAACTAAAGCTTCAGTAGTGCCGCCATCTTTTACCCCTTCAATTACATGATGTCCATACCATGTATTAGTTAAACCTGCTTCGGTGGTACGCATATCCGCACGAAAGCGACCGCGAATTGAACTACCAGGAATTATGCCTGTTTGTGTAAATTGATCGCGGAAAATTAAACTGAGATTTCCGGTTTCTTCTCCTGCACTTGCGCCAACGTGCAGAGGTGCTAATGCTTCGATGATTCCGTAGGCTTTTAGATACATTTAATTTGCTCCTAAGTTGATTTGATTGCCAATCTACGCTATTTAAAGTTAAAGATTACCCCTCCCCAGCCCTCCCCTTATAAAGGGGAGGGAGCCGGATTTATGATTTTGAGGCATGGTTTTTGCTTTCATACTTCCCCCCTTAGTAAGGGGGGATTGAGGGGGGTAATTTTTAACTTTTTAGGCATGGTTTTTGCCTTCATGCTTCCCCCCTTAATAAGGGGGGACTGAGGGGGGTAATTTTTAACCTTTTTTTCAATTTCATCTCCCAGATAATTTTGTTTTACCCCACCCCAACCCTCCCCTTATAAAGGGGAGGGAGCCGGATGGTTTTGAGGCATAGTTTTTGCCTTCATACTTCCCCCCTTAATAAGGGGGGACTGAGGGGGGTAATTTTTAACTTTTGAGACATGGTTTTTGCTTTCATACTTCCCCCCTTAATAAGGGGGGACTGAGGGGGGTAATCTTTAACTTTTTAAACAATTCCATCTCCCAACGGCAAAGCTAAACCGCATCCCCAACGCTTAAAAGAATAAGCTTCTTTAGGAAACCAAGCATCATCCCAATCTTGCCAAGATTGATTTATTTGCTGCTTCAAAACATAAACACTTCCAGCAGGTACAGCATAACGTCCCCGTGATAAACGCTTAATTTTACCTTCGCCACCAAAGCGATATCTAAAAGGTGTCGGACGTTCAGTTAAAAATGCTTCTATCTGCCAAACTTTTTCCCAATTATGATGTTGGTAAACGCGCGGTTCGCGGTAAGATAAACGATTAGAACCCCAAACAGCAGACGTAATTAAAGCAAAGCGATCGCCTACTGGTTGACTTAACAATTTCTTGGTAGAATCGTCTAGGGGTTTGCATTTCAAATCAATCAAATGTCCCTCGCCACCAAAGCGATACCAACCATCAGCAAGCGGTTGATTAGCCAGGTAAATTAAGCAGGTATCGGGATTCATTTGCACAGCGTTTTCTAAAAACAAGCTGCCTAATTCGCTGTCTGCATCAACTTTGCGTTCATCTATTTTTAATCGTGGATGTAAATGCGGCAGATACTCCCAAGGATGAGATTGTACTTGTTGGGGTTGCTGCCACTTGTCAATAGATACCCAATTATCACCTTTATCAAACTTACCCGTAGGCGATTCCTTTTTAGCGGTTAACCACTGTTGCAAATCGGCATCCCAGTTTAATTTATGCTTAATTTTTCCTTTTTCAATCAAGCTATTAAACGGCGTAGGCACATAAAAGTTTTGCGGTTTATCGTTATATGCCCAGAATGCCCCTGCTAATTGTAAATTTTGCAGTTCATCCTTCGTATAGGTAGCCGCGTATAATCCTGATAATGTAGTTGCACTAGGGGGAAAGTTAGCGCCGGAACGTCCGACTAAATTCTCTGGGGAAAGAAACCGCCCTGCACTACCATAAAGTAACCCCAGTGGTTGAATAATTATTAAGTGCTGGAACATAAATGAAAACCTACTTTAGCAAGGTTAATAATCCAGTCATTGAGAGAGTTGCAGACGTTTTCGCACTCCGCAGCCGAGTTACCTAAAATTCCTTTTTTACTGCCAACGTCCCACAAATTAGCTTCTAAATTCGCGCGATTTTCACTACCAAAATAAACTTCAAATAGTGCCAAAGCGACATCAGTTTGATTACCTTGAAATGCGTGGCGAGATTCTAAAGCAGCGACATCATTATATATATGCGTCCAGTTTTGATTGCCACTGCGATCGCAATAACTTGATAATACTGGTTGCAGAAACCACCAGGGACAAGCCCATTCAATATAATTACCGCCATTAAATAATACCCGCAACGCAATGCGATCGCGTCCCTGGTTTTTGGCAGATTTTTCAGCTTCACGGCAATGTTGCAAAATATCCCTTTGGGGAACTCCCCCACCAGCCCACACAAAACCCACACTCACAGTAATAGGTTGTTGATGTTGTTGCCACACTTGAGGAAATTGATAAAACCATTGCAAACATTCTGCGGCTGTCAGCTTTGTTTCTGGGGCATTGCGATAAAATACACCTAAAAAATCATCGCCACCTGCATAGATAATTCTGCCATCGCGGTTATTAGAATAAGGTAATTGCCGTTGTAAGTTTTTCCCCCAATTCATCATCGCGTGGCTGAATTCATTTAACACATTAGCTTCAGTTTTATC
>JBARVL010000300.1:0-12389 GCA_049646245.1 Crinalium sp.
GATCGTGTGGTCGTTTATCGCTTTGATAGTAACTGGGAGGGCATCGTGATTGCAGAATCTGTCGCGCCTGGTTGGATACCAACAATCGGGGTAAAACTACTTGATAGCTGTTTGAAAGATACACAAGGCGGTAGCTACAACAAAGGTCGTGTACGTGCTATTGAAGATATTCACCAAGCGGGTTTAAACAAATGCCATGTGGAGATGCTAGAGCGTTTCCAAGTTAAGGCAAACTTAGTTGTGCCAATTATGGTAGATAATCAGCTATTCGGGTTGATGATTGCTCATCACTGCTCAGAAACTCGCACTTGGCCCAAGGCTGAAGTTGATTTGTTCACACAGTTGTCAACCCAAGTCGGTTTGGCTCTTAACCAAGCTACTTTGGTGGAACAAATTCAAACTCTACTTGCTGCTCAAGAAGTAGCTACCAAGCAACAAACGAATAATGCTGAACAACAACGGTTAGCTAGGGAGGCTCTCCAAAAACGGGCGCTAGAACTGCTAATCGAAGTTGATCCAGTCAGTAAAGGTGATCTGACGATTCGGGCGAATGTGACTGAAGATGAAATCGGCACAATTGCAGACTCGTACAATGCCACCATTACCAGCTTGCGGAAGATTGTAACTCAGGTACAAACGGCAACTAAACAAGTAGCAGCTACTACTAGCAATAACGAAGTTGCTGTCCAAGAGCTATCAGCAGAAGCTTTACGCCAAGCTGAAGAAATTGTCGGTGCTTTGGATCGGATTGAGGAAATGTCTATCTCGATTCGCGCTGTGGCTAAGAATGCTGAACAAGCGGAAGCGGCGGTACAGCAAGCTACGGAAATTGTGAAGGAAGGCGACAACGCGATGAACCGGACTGTAGATGGGATTCTAGCTATTCGTGAAACGGTAGCAGAAACATCTAAAAAAGTCAAGCGTTTGGGCGAATCTTCACAAAAGATTTCTAAGGTTGTGAACCTGATTGGCACATTTGCTGCTCAAACTAACTTGTTAGCGTTGAATGCCTCGATTGAGGCGGCACGTGCAGGTGAAGAAGGGCGTGGTTTCGCGGTGGTTGCGGATGAAGTGCGATCGCTTGCTCGTCAATCAGCAGCAGCAACGGCTGAAATCGAGAAGTTGGTAGCAGGTATCCAAGCAGAAACTAATGAAGTAGTTGCAGCGATGGAATCTGGTACTGAGCAAGTAGTCACTGGTACAAAGTTAGTAGATGAAGCACGGTCTAGCTTGAATAAGATTACTGCTGCTAGTTCGCACATCAGCGCCTTAGTAGAAGCGATCGCTCAAGCCGCCGCCGTTCAAACTAAAGCTTCTGAGGAAGTTACTCATACTATGAGTAACGTGGCGGCGATCGCCAACAAAACCTCAACAGGAGCAACTGATGTATCAGCATCCTTTAAAGAATTACTAACTTTAGCCCAAGAATTACAAGCTAACGTCGGTCAATTCAAAGTTAACTAAGGGAGAGAAGAGGGAGGGGAGAGGAGTTAGGAGTCAAAAGTCAGAAGTCAGGAGTCAGGAGTCAGCACGAATAATTAATTAATTATCCTCCCCCTGCCCCCCTGCCCCCCTGCCCCTCTGCCCCTCCACCTCCCCATTCCCACTATGGCTATCGACTCTGATATTCGCGATCAAGCCTACCAATTCTTTATTCAAGAAGCTCCAGAACTCTTGCAGGTAATCGAAGCCGAGTTACTGGATCTTAGACAAAATCGCACTGCTGGTAAAATCCACAACATGATGCGGGCGGCTCACTCTATCAAAGGGGGGTCTGCTAGTGTTGGGCTAGAAGCCATTAAAGCTTTGTCACATCGCCTAGAAGATATTTTTAAGGCGCTCCATAACAAAGATTTAGTAATTGACGAGCAACTAGAAACTTGGCTATTACAGGCTTATGATTGCTTACGTCTGCCACTAATGGAGCAGATTAATACTGGTTATTTTGATGAAGAACAAGCAATATTAGTAGGGGAACCTGTATTTGCACAAATTGAAGAAGAATTAAAAGATTATCTGGGAAAAGAAGATTTTTTACCAAGTTCTACGGACTTAGGAATAGATATTACTTTATCTATTTTTGAAGTAGATATTGCTCAAGGATTAGAGCGTTTAGTTAACGTTTTAGCAGATCCCGAACACAACGTAGTAGCGGGAGAATTGCGGGCGCAAGCAGAAGTATTTTCTGGAATAGGAGAATTATTCAATCTTTCAGGATTTACTGCGATCGCACAAACTGCTATAGCTGCTCTTGATGCTCATCCCGATCAAGTTTTGCATATTGCCCAACTAGCATTAGCTGATTTTAAAGCAGGAAGAGAAGCGGTAATAGCAGGCGATCGCGCTCAAGGCGGTTCCCCTTCCCCAGCTTTATTAAAACTTGCTGATTCAGAAGAATCAGAAAACTTAACTTCTAATGAACCAACAACAATAAATAATAATTTTATAGCTCCAGACAACTCAAACGACCTAGCATTTTTAAGCCCTTCAATAGATGATATTTTTAGTGATTCTGGATTGCATGATGAAGCAATTAATAGTTGGTCTTCATTTGATTTAGTAGACTCATCTAGTTTAGAGGCAACAGAATTTCCATTAGAAACTGAACAAACAGATCGCCCGGAGCCACTAAATAACCCTTCCATAGAAAAAATATTTTCTCCTAATGGTTTTCAAGAATCCCCAGTATTAGGTAAGGATTCTGGGCTGGAATTATTCAGTTTAAATGAAAGCGAATTAAGCGAAATATTTGCTACCAACTCCTTAAATTCTCAAAATTCCTTAGAAAGTAATAGCTTAGATTTAGTCGAGGTTTTTGGTAGTTTTATATCCAACAACGAAAGTTTACCTACTGAAACCGTAACCAATGGTAGCAAGGCATTTGCTGGGGAAGAAAAAACTGAAATAGATGTAGATGATATTTTTGATAGTCCTATAATTCAACAGCCAGTCATAGTAATTCCAGATATTTTTCCTCTTGAACCCACAGAAGTATTTATTGATGATAACTTAGAAGCAAAATCAAATATAGAAACACCGTCAACACCTCAAGTAGAAGATAATTTAATTCCCTCTTTAGACGAAGTTTTTGGTTTGGTATCCAGCCCAGAAAGCAAAGAAACAACCAATGATTTTCTGATTAATACATCGCTTCCAACTCCAGCAGTTACCGAACCAGATCCGAGTAAATTGAATTTAGGTGAGGAATTAAACGGCTTTAATGGTGATACTCCTTCTTTAAAAGATGTATTTAGTGAATTTATTGAGGAAGATCCACCTTCCTTAATTCCATCTTCATTAGATCTAAATATTTTAGATTCTGACCCAGAAACAGTTAAAGAAACAGCAAGTAAGCCAAATAACTTAGCTTTAAATAATGATGAAAATATAGTTAATATTACCGAGGAGCCTGCCCATAGTATAGAATTGCCATCTGAATTAATAGAAAAAGTTACGACTGCATCTAATTTCCAAGAGTTAGTACAATCAATTGAGGAAGCATACGATCAATTGCCCATCGCCTCAGAGTTGGTGAAAGGCGAAGACTTCACCCCAAAAGTTATTGATGTACTTTCTAATCCTATATCTATAAACTCGGCAAATAATCAAAAATCTCCTGTTCCAGAAAAGCAAGAAATTACATCAGGAAATGCTGCTCAACTTTCTGTGAGGGTTGATTTAGATCGACTAGAACGCATGAATAATGTGGTAGGAGAACTAGCGATTAACCGGAATGGTCTTTCTCTACAAAATGAACAATTACAAGGGACAGTTGAAGAATTATTGCGTCGATTTTCTAAGTTTCAAGAAATGACTTATCAGCTACGAGATTTATCAGATAAAATGCTGGTAGCTCCAGATCAGAATTCTAGTTTAAAAGTTGGCTTATCGAGTACAGCTAATCCGCCAGAAAATCTGAGTTCAAAATCTCGCATAGAAACTGAGTTTGATTCCCTAGAAATGGACAGTTATGGAGAATTAAATTCACGACTGCAAGAGACGCTAGAAGAAATGGCGCAAATTGAAGAAACAGTAGGCGATATTGCCCTATTATCAAGTCAATCTAGCAGAACATTAGAAGGTCAGCGTCAAATGCTTGCCCATTTGCGGGATGATTTAATGTGGGCAAGAATGCTACCTTTAGGTGAGGTATTAAATCGTTTTCCGAGAACATTACGGGATTTATCTACTAAATATCAAAAACCAGTAGATTTGAAATTAAGTGGAACTGGAGTTTTAGTTGATAAAGCAGTATTAGAGAAACTTTATGACCCTTTACTGCACTTATTTCGCAACGCATTTGATCATGGGATTGAATCACCCCAATTGCGCCGTCAACAAAATAAGCCAGAACGCGGTCAGATTGAAATTAGAGCGTATCACCAAGGAAGTCAAACCGTTATTGAAATGCGGGATGATGGTCAAGGAATTAATTTAGAACGCATCGCTGCGAAAGCGGTAGAAGTAGGGTTAATAGCAGCAGATGAAGTAGCTTTAACTCCCACATCAAAACTGTTAGATTTAATATTTGAACCAGGGTTTTCTACTGCTAGTAAAATTACGGAAATTTCAGGTAGAGGAGTTGGTTTAGATGTAGTGCGATCGCAACTACGTTTTCTCAAAGGTACAGTTACAGTACACTCTCATCAGGGGCGTGGTACTACATTTATCCTACGCATCCCACTAACACTAACTATTGCTAAATTACTGGTGTGCATGGTTGGTTCTACTCCTTATGCTTTCCCTGCTGATAGTATTGAAGAAATATTTGTTCCCAAAGCCCACCAGATGAAGCTATCTGGAAAACAAAAATTATTACACTGGAGAAAACGGCTTGTTCCGATTCATCATTTATCTGAACTATTAGACTATTCAGTACCCTTACCCGAAACTGTTCCTAGCCAAGCCTTATTATCAGTTCCAACCCCTGAAGATTGGGCAGCACCTATTTTACTTTTGCGTCAAGATAATCAATTTCTAGCATTAGAAGTTGATCGTTTAATTACAGAACAAGAACTGGTAATTAAACCATTTGGTAGTGCGATCGCGCCTCCATCTTATATCTACGGTTGTACAATCTTAGGGGATGGTAGTTTACTTCCAGTAATTGATGGTGCAACATTACTAATTCAAATTGCTGGTCAACCTAAAAATGCCCTAAATACTTCAACTGTTTCACAAACAGCTACCCAAAATAAAACACCATCATCTGCAACGCGCCAACCAACTACTACTGTTAAAACTCCCTTAATATTAGTTGTAGATGACTCAATTGCCTTACGCCAAACCTTAGCATTAACATTACAAAAAGCAGGTTATCGTGTAGTACAAGCGAGAGATGGTAGAGAAGCAATAGAGCAATTGCAGCAAAACTCCACCATTCAATTAGTAGTTTCAGACGTAGAAATGCCGAACATGAACGGCTTTGAATTTCTCACCCACCGCCGTCAAGATGCCGAATTATCAAAAATTCCGGTAATCATGTTAACTTCTCGCAGTAGTGATAAACATCGACAACTAGCCAAACACTTAGGAGCAAGCTCCTACTTTACCAAACCCTACCTAGAACAAGAATTTTTAGCCGGAATCAAAGATATAATCAACCAAAACAACCCTAAAAAAGCCACCGCTTTAACAACATAAAACCCATCCTCCCAACAAATATCATCACAAAAACATCTGTGTAAATCTCGTGTGCATCTGTGGATATCTGTGGTTAAATCTACCTAAAAAACGTAGCAAATATGCCCTTAACCCTAAACCTAACCAATTATGACAACCTTAGATCTAAATGATACTTTAACCTACTCAACTGCCGAATCAAACGACTTAGATAACTCCCGTGCTATACAAACATTAAAACTATTAGTATTTAGCATTGGTAGCCTCAACCTAGCCTTACCAATTGAAGCCGTTTATAAAGTACTTAATTCCACCCAAATTCATGGTAGCGGAAGCAATTGGGTAGGACTTGTTCACATGGGCGATCGCGAAGTTACAGTTTTAGATTTAGAATGGCGTATATTCCAAACCCATAAAGAACATCAAAACCTTGATGAAGGCTATCTCATCGTAGTTCAAAATAAAAAGCGTGAACTTTGCGGTATTCCAGTTGCGATCGTTCCAGCTTTAATTGATGTACCCTTATCTAGTATCAGAGTTTTACCAGAATCTTTTCGTCGCGGTGACACTTTAGGGATAGCTAGTCACGTTGCAGTTATTCCGCAAGAAGATTCTAATTTGACTTTATTTATGTTAGATATTGATGCAGCTACAAAATTAACAGTGGAAAATCTCTAGCAGTTATCAAGAATACCCCACCCAGCCCTCCCCTTATAAAGGGGAGGGAGCAAAATTTCTGACTTCCCCCCTTTATAAGGGGGGACTGAGGGGGGTAAAATTTTGAATTAGGCTATTTTCACGCTCCGCACATCTAATTCCAATCACCAACTAAGGTGAATCCAGACCAGTAGATGGGATGACTAAAGCTGATATTACCTCTTACACCCATTTCTGGTGGGAGATTCATGGTTTGCTGATTTGATAATTGTAAATTGCCATTTTCTACCCTAACTTCTCCTCGCGACATAGCTAATTGCGTTTGTTTGAAAGCTTCAGCTTTTGTCGGTGCAGTTTTTAAGCGAGAATAAAATTCAGCCATGAATGCCATCGAACCTTCATCATTAACTTTCCAAAGAGTACCAATAGCAGTTTTAATCCCAGCTTGAACTCCCATACCAGCAAATCCTAATTCTGCTTGATCATCTCCTAATGCAGTTTGACAAGCACTTAGAACCAGCATACTAACTTGATTCCAGCGTAATTCTTGGGACAAATTCCTAAGTTTATTCAATTGAAGTTTACCATTCCAAATTTGAATATAAGAATTACTAAGTTGTCCTGGTTCAAATTTGGCGTGAGTAGCAAAGTGAAGAATACCAAAATTTTGACTTTTGCTAGTAGATTTAAGATTTTCTAGTGTTGCCTTTTCATCAATTAATGATAATCCTTTACCTTGCCAAATATTTTTAATCAAACTAGAAATTTCTGTCCCTGCACTCGGTAATGCTGGCTGATTATCTATGCTTTGAGTAATACCCATAGCTAGTATTTGGGCGTTTTGGATTTTACCTGTAGAATTGTTAGCAGTTAAACCAAAACTGGGGATTAAGGCATATTTGTATTTTTCAATTAAAAACTGTTGACCATCGTTTAAAGCAGCTATCGGAATTGAACGCAAACCTGAATCGGCTGAAACTATTAAAGTATCAATGTTATTAGCTTTTAGTTTAGCTTCTAAAGGTGTAATTAATTCTTTGTATAGCTTTTGTCCAGAATTACTTTTAATTATTCCTTGATTTTTAACGTCTTTAATAAACTGGGCAGCCATCTCTTTTATTTGCGGACGGCTAACTTGTAAAACTACTCTTTCAGTATTGGATGCTTGTTGAGCAAGATGGTTAGTGCCGTTTTTCCCTCTGGTACTATGAGATTTTAAACTAATTGTAGTATTGTTAGTTTTAATAGCTGTTGGAGAGCTAGGTAAAACTAAAATTAGGTGAACTTCATTTTGTAAAGAAACAATATAAGAAAGGGCAGGTTTTTCTCCGGTTGTTTGATATATTTTGGCTAATGATTGAGAAATTTCAGCAGTAGTGGGAATTTTTGTCTGTGTGTTTATACCCAAGTGTAAGTTAAATTGGTTGGCTTGATATTCCTCAAATAATTCAACTGCTCGATTTGTATTAGCCTGTTGAAAACTTAGTTCAAAAGCAGCACGTTCAGCTTGTTGTACAAATTGGTTTAAACTAGGAACATTACCACCTGAGTTAGGTAATCCTGGGTTGATAAATCTTCCTGGATCTACTGGTTGTGGATTTATTGATGGTGGTATCTCTGGTGCTGGTGGATCATATGTTGGTGGACTTTGAGCAAGTAGCGTTGTTGAATTAGAGTTACTACTAGTGTTAGGGATAGCAGCATTAGCTCGACTATTTTGGCTAAATTCAGCATTGCAAGTCGCAAATTGTTTTCCTAAAAAGTTACAAAGAAAAACATTTCGCAAAAATGCACCATCTGTAAGCGGTAGAAACATTAAAAAGAAAATTGTTAAACGACTTATCCAACGCATTTGTCACCTTTTTATTAAAATTAATTTTTGATTGCATTATATTTACTGATCGTGGCAAATTTTTGTGCCAAAATGTACTATTGTAACAAAATAATGTTTAAGAATTATTAAGCGATCGCACCTAAAAAACCATCAACAACTTACCATTGCGTTCCTTTAGCTAGTAATTGACTTGCTGCTTCAACATCTATTGGTTTAGAGAAAAAATATCCCTGTCCTTGTTCACATTTTAACGCCCGTAGTTGCTCTAGCTGCTCGACTGTTTCAACTCCCTCAGCAGTTACATCCATCCGCATAGTATGAGCTAAAGTAATAATTGCTTGGACAATCTCGCAGTTATTACCATCAATACTCATCCGACTTACAAAAGAACGATCAACTTTCAATGTATCTATAGGGAAGCGGTGCAGATAACTTAAAGAAGAATATCCCGTCCCAAAGTCATCAATACTTAACTGCACTCCCAAATTTTTTAACTGTTCAAGCATAGCTGTAGCAGATTCAGCATTTTCCATAATTACACTTTCTGTAATTTCTAATTTAAGTTGATGTGCTGCTAAATTGGTACTTTGCAGAATCTGCTTGATTTGCGCTACTAAATCTGGTTGTGACAACTGTTTACCGGAAATATTGACACTAATTGTTAACCCTGGGTAGGTAAGATTCCAAATTTGCAGTTGGCGACAGGCTTCCTGCAAAACCCAGGCTCCTAATGGCATGATTAAGTTAGTTTCTTCAGCAACGGGAATGAAGTCACCTGGAGAAATCATCCCACGCTGGGGATGCCATAAGCGTACCAGCGCCTCAAATCCAATAATTTTACCTGTGGAAAGGGAAATGATTGGTTGGTAATGAAGCAACAGTTTTGAACTTTGTTCTGTTGTGGTTTCTGTCGCTGGTTTGAGGTTGAAATTAGCAACTTTGAGCGGCGCGGTGTTAGGAATTTGATCTTTTAATAGAGAATTTACAGCTAATAACTCGGCGCTTTGCTCAACCGCCTGCCGTAAGTCATTTTCTAACTGCAATCTAGCAACTGCGCTAGTGTGCATGATGCTGTTAAAAACTACATAGCGTGCTTTACCTAGTGCTTTGGCTTGATACATGGCAATATCAGCATTACGCAGCAAATCTCCAGCCCAATCGTAGGTAATACCTGATATTGGATCTTGACTAAGAACAATGCCAATACTGGCAGAAATAAATATTGTTTGAGTGTCTAAATTAATAGGTTTTTCTAGTTCTTTCTGCAAGTTTTCTACGAAGCTAGTAACTTCGTAGATATCTGTAATTTCATCAAGTAAAATTACAAATTCATCACCTCCGAGTCTAGCAACTGTATCTCCCTGTCGTTGAGGTGCTTGTAATCTTTTGGCAATTTCAATTAATAATTGATCGCCTACTAAATGACCAAGGCTATCATTAACAACTTTGAATCGGTCTAAATCTAAGAATAGTACTGCAAATTGATAATTTTTGTGCCGTCGTTGACGTGCGATCGCTTGTCCTAAACGATCCATCAATAATGCTCGGTTTGGTAAGCTAGTTAAAGCATCATGCACAGCATCATAACTTAACTGTTCTTCAGCAATTTTGCGGTCTGTAATATCAATTTGAGATCCAGACATTCGATAAGCTTGTCCATTTGCATCCCAAATTGCTAACCCGCGACAAAGCATCCAGCGATAGCTACCGTCTTGATGGAGAATGCGATATTCTTTTTCAAAGTGAGAAATTAAGCCTTCTAAATGAGCATTTAATGCTGTTCTGACTTTTTCAATATCTTCTGCATGGATGCGATCGAGCCACTCATCTAAACGAGCGCCAATTTCGTGATCTTCATAACCTAAAATTGCTTTCCAACGAGGGGAATAATATACTTGATCTGCTTTGAGATTCCAATCCCATAGCCCCTCTTTGCTACCTTTAACTGCTAGTGCATAGCGTTCTTCACTTTCTTTAAGTGCTTCTTCTGCTTGTTTGCGCTCAATTGCAGTTGCTACTACATTAGCCACGCTTTGCAAAAAGTACACATCATCTTTAGTAAATTGCCTTAGTTTCGTTGTGTGACAACCTAAAACACCAAACGGCTGTAGTTGACTGTGAATAATTGCAGTTACTCCAGCAATTACCTGATGGTTTTGTAACATTTTGCAAGCGGAAAAGCGTGTTTCTACCCGCAAATCTTCAACTATTACTGGTTCACCTTGTAATAGGGTATAACCAGCTTGAGAACGTTCGTTTTCACCAACAACTGCATAACCAACTATATTTGGTTGCCAACCAAAACCCGCACGTACTGATAAAGCATTTTCTTCTGGGATTAGTTGTAAAATTTGGCAATATTCAACTTCTAATACGTGGGCAACAAGAGTCACAGCGACATCTAGGAAGGTGTCTAAATCATTACCTCCCAAGGCTTGTTGACCTAATTGGGCTACTACGGCTGTAGCACGGGCGCGGGCAATTAATTCTTGATCGACAAGTTTGCGGGCTGTAATATCGCGCTCTACCCATAACCAGTGGGTGAATTTACCGCCCTTGTCTGCTAGTGGTAATATATTTAATTCCACCCAAAATTCTGAATTGTTTTTGCCATAGTTAATTAGTTCAGTTTTAATCGGTTCCCAAGATTGTAGAGATATGCGGATTTGTTCTAAAGTAGAGCGATCGCTATTGATACCGTATAATATTTCTGGTGTTTTACCAATTACTTCTGCCAGATCAAAACCTGTGATCCGCGTAAAAGCATGGTTGACATAAACAATTTTTAGCCCCTCTGGAGTTAAACCAGCACCTATTGGTTCAGTAATCATAATTGCGTCGTTGGTGTTAACCACCGCAGACTCTAGCAGTCTTAAACGTTCTTGTGTTTGTTTGCTTTCGGTAATATTAGTAAATGTAGCTAAAACTGCATCAGGTTTAGCTACACCAGATAAGAATAAAGGTTGAGTATTAACTCTGTACCAATTAAGACTATCATCGGGTTTGTAAATCCCGATTAACTCGTTTTTACATGGCTTACCAGTATGTAAGGTGATGTTAATTGGGTGTAAATCTTCCATTAATGGTGAGCCATCAGCACGCACTTCGCGCCAGCGAGAATCTACGCAGATATCCCCTATAATGGGCGCAGCAGAGATGCCCAGGTTAATTTCCGCAGTAACATTGCTGGCTTTAATGTTGCCATCAATGTCTTGTAAAATAACTGCATCTTCAATTGTGGCGATCGCGCAGTTCAATGATACTTCGGCTATTTTTCGCTCTGTAATATCACTCCCGACAGCATAAATAAATTCACCTTCGCTCAAAGCATTCCACAACAACCATTTATAAGAGCCATCTTTGCTTTTGTAGCGGTTCTCAAAATAAATATTGTTATTGCTATTGGTTAATTGCTCTAGTTGCAGTAATGTAGATTGGCGGTTGTCTAGATGTACAAATTCTAGATATGGTTGACCGATTAATTCCTCATTAGTATAACCCAGTAGCTTCTCCCAACTTGAGTTAATCATCTGGAAGTAGCCATCTTGGGTTAATACACAAAACAAATCCTGGGAAAGTGTGCAAAAATAAGCGCTCACTTCGTGTTCTTGTTGATCGTTAGACAAAATACACTGGCAATTTTGTAGTTGTGGATTTTTGCTGGTTGATGTTCCAGAAAAGTTTGGCTTAAACATTCATAATGATGCTGATGCAGCGCAATGGAAAAGGTAAAGGAATTTTTTTATTAAGATTTATTTAGATCAATGTCATACGATGGCTCACGTCTAAGCTGTTGTGTTTCGCGCATTTTATGTTTTAGGGAGAGAGTATTTGATAACTTTTATCTCAATTAAAAATGTACAAGTTTATTTGCGCGTTAGTTTAGTTTCAATCTACCTGGATTGGCTTGACATTCTTACCTTATAGTGCATCCATTCCCTCAAGTCCGGTAAGGTAGATATGTATCTATTATTTTTACCTGTTTTTGATGATCTTAATACTTTCTTAATCCTTCTCAACGATTTTGAGAAGGATTTTAGAAAAATTCCTGGATTCTTCGTAACGCAACTGCATCAGCTTGAAGGTTTTAGTTCTCTTAAAGCAGATTCCGCTTTTTGAACACCTTCGCTTTGTCCTTGGCTACGGTAGAGATCGCGGGCTTTTTCTAGTGCGGCGATCGCTTCAGGTTTGCGATTATCCTTTCTTAAGGCGGCTGCTAGTTTGTAGTAGGCTTGTGGGTTTAGGGGAGTGATTTCAATCAAACTTTTATAGCTAA
>JBARVL010000301.1:0-14599 GCA_049646245.1 Crinalium sp.
ACCATCATCGGCTCTTATTTAGTCCCTATTAAAGTTTTAGAAGCAGGTATGCAAACTGCTGTACTAGCTCCTGCTACAAAAGATGATATGCCAACAGACTGGAGTTGTAGCTGGATAGATTTATGGAATCAGGCTGATTTCGACTGTGAAGCTATTATCAAACTCTCTTACCAAAAACAAACACTAGGGTTAATCAAATTTGGACTGTACCCCTATTTAGGAAATGATTTAAGAGAACCTGAATATCTTGAAATATTAAATATTGAAGCTGCACCTAAAAGCGCCAGGACTGTTAATCCTGTCGGGTTTTGGCTAATTTGGTATGCTGTCGATATCGCTTTGAAAGTTTGCTCTGGCGAATCGGATGGAACACTGATTAGGTTAGATGCTTTTGAAGATAAAATTTCTTACTATAGGGATAAAGTTAAAATGGACTCTGTAGGCTGTACTACTATAGCTCCAGGAGAAGAAGGTTATGCTTTCAGGTTTACAAGGCAAGGGGCAGAAGAATTTTATGAAAGACAAACAAGTGTCTACGGTTCCCCCACGCGAACCTTCTGATAAGTCCTGGATGGAAACAGTTGACGATGAAATAACGGCTGGCTCTAAACAGTGTATGAGCCATAAAGAAAGATACGAATTTGTCAAAAATAGAACGTATTCAAAAAATCAACCTGGTCAACCATTGGTCAACCAAACGTCAACCAATGGTTAACCTTTTGTAAACCATTGGTTGACGTTTTGTACACCAATGGTTTACCCCTATAAAAATTGTTTATCAGCGTAAAAATAGAGGTGTAAAAAATTCTGTACTTACTACAGAATTCTGCGTATCACGCTGATATACAGAATTTTAAAATCATAGGTGTGAAGTAATGCCTGTGTAGGCTATCGCCTACTAGCGTTTGAATATTAAACTAACAACTAAACCAACAGTGGCACTGGCGATTAATCCAAACGCCAAATTAACCAGAGATTGATTTGCTTGACGGTAAATCTCAAACTTATCATTCGATTTTTCAACGTCTGTTGAGAGCTTGTCTAGTTTGTTTTCGATGCTAGATAAACTTTCCTCAATGTGACCTAAACGGTTTTCGCTGTTTTCTAGTCTTTGTTCAATGTGATTTAAACGGTCATTCTCAGTTGCTTGTGTCATGATTTAAATCTCTCAATCAGGCAAGTACAAAGCTGAACTATCATTCGGTCTAGCATGGAGATACCGCGACGTAGTAGCAACACTGGCGTGTCCTAGTGTCTGCTGTACTAGATGAATTGGCGCTCCCCTATCAAGAGAGTGTGACGCATGAGCATGGCGTAACCAGTGGGGGCTAACTTTTTCAATACCCGCTCTTTTACCCGCCGCCGACACAATCCTGAGAACCATCGTGCGGTCTAAGTGGCGCTCGCCCCCTTTGCTATTCCGAGATGGAAACACGGCATCAAGTGGAGTAGCATCACCTTTTAATGCCATCAATTCATTCCAGACATTATGCGACAGAAGCACAGTGCGAGTTTTGTTACCCTTTCCAAGTACAGTCAACTGACCAGTATCACCACGTATATTCAAATCCTTCCACTTCAAAGCGCACAACTCAGAAACTCTTAACCCGCCAGAATACAAAAGCCTAATTATCAACCTGTTACGCTGATGAGTTTCTTCTTCTATCATCGTCTGGACTTCCAACTCGCTCAAGATGCGCTCATTCAGGGTATCCCTAGATTTGGGTTGCCGCATAGCTTGACCGACATTAACAGATAACACCCCAATCTTATGCCCAAAAGTAAAAAGAGACTTGATAGCTGCGGCATAGGTGCATTGGGAACTGGGCGCTAGACCTCTGAGCGTCAACTGCCAACCTTGGACATCTGCCAACGTTGCTAGATGTAGAGGCTTACCAATATATTTAAGGAAGTGTTGAGCAATCCTACGGTAATAATCCACAGTATTAGGCGATCGCTCGTGTAACCACATATCGAGCAACCTTTCGTGAACCGTAGTTGGAGTAACATCACAGAGAATCTTAGGCATGATGCTGTTATTGTCGATCATGATTAATACATCATTAGGTTTCTAATGTTGAATTGATACAAAAAGAAAAACTCCAGCCGTATAAAAAGCGAGGTAATAAGCTCTTAATGAGAGTATTCCGAGTAATTCGTCTTTAACGGCTGTTGGCTTATGTGTTGGTGTGATTGACTGTTAATTTGCTTTTGCAGTGGTTGTAGGGCAATCTCAAGGCAGTTTTTTTGAGATGGTGTGAGGAAATTTAGACGCGGCGGGTTTGAGGATGCGATCGCTTTTTGATTTGTCGTTGTTGGTTAAGAGTAAGATTTGGGTTATCCAACAATTTTATTTAAATGAATAATTTCTCTCCGATCCTTCAAAAGTTACGTGAGAAACCTGTACTAATTGGACTAGGCGCGATCGCCCTTCTCTCACTCATGGTCGCCACTCCCAAAGGTAAGCCCAGAAACCTTGACACACCATTAGAGGCACTGGTCGGACATTGGGGAAAACCTGGCGTTGACATACATCTTTGCTATGGCAGTACTGGGATACAGACTTTCTACGATGGCAGTACTGGGGAGTTCTCCCAAATACCCTATGAAGTCAATAAACAAAACCTCAAGGACTTCTCGGTAATACAGGAAGACGGTACATTTCCAAGCGAATCGCAGATAGTGGACAAGGGGCAAAAACTAAACATCTGGATTTTAACGGGAGGATATAGGCTATCTGAAAAACCTACTACTAGCTGGATTTATATTGATGACAATGTTGAACGGTGCGGAAGGAAGTAGTCTATTAGAATTCACAAGCAACTACCAGTAATTAGCTGGTAGCCCTTTAAAGTTGCTGAAAAACTTTTAAAAAACTATCTCAGCAGTTACAGGTGTAACTTTCTCTGTCAGATCATCCAAGTCTTGAGTAAAAAACTCGCTGGCGTTACAAGCCAGTAAAACCGCACCAACAAATGCTCGTTTTTGCGCCATCTTTTGAATAGTGTTGATTTGGTCAAAAATCTCAGGGTTGGGTACAAGTCCTACTTTTTGCTCAACAATAGAAGGAAAACTTAGGGGGAATTTAGCACCACATCCACCTTGTTTAGTCCAGCAGTAAAACTCGCGTTCACTACTTCTAATTGTTGGCTGTTGGCATCGTGGGCAGACTTTCTTAGCTTCCCTATACCGATACTTCTTTTCCCAACTATTGCAACTACCATCACCCTCTGCAATCAACTCATTCCCCTTCCACAATTGGGCGCGATAGTGATAGTAAAAAAATGGTTCGCCATTATGTTCCTTACCCGTAAAATCTTCAACTGATTTTATTAGCTGTAACCTTTGGGTAAGGTGGAATAAACTACATAATTTCTCTGCACCTGGTTTTAGTAAGGTTGGCTTGTTAGTGCCTGGAATAACGCCATAGTCTACATCCTGTTGCATGATGGATTTTACAAACCGCACCATAACGCCGTAACGTTCTAATGCTTCGGTAACAGCCTCAACGTGATTGTTGGCAAGCTGAATTGATGAATTATTATTCATTGTCTTGGGTTAAATTATTGGATTAAGAGGAAGGTCTAGCCATCGTGACTAGACCAGTTTATTAAGCACTCAGGAAGCGGTTAAGCATTGCTTTGTTTGTTTCATCGTGTAACCGCTTATCAGCGTCTAGCTTGGCTTTTAATGCAGTTGTAGCGGATTCTCTGCTGTCAAATTCCCGTCTATCATGTTTAATAATCCACTTGCCAGATATGGGGAGTTGGTCAATCTTACCTATGTAATGATTACCTTCGTAGCAGTGATATTGTTGGCTGAGATTGTTGTTACCAGATGCAGCGATGAATGAGAATGTTGGCTTAGGTTCTGGGGTGAATAAGGTATCTCGCAGCAGTGCTATCTCATCATTTAGGAAGTAATATGTAGAGCCGTTAATCTCAACAGTTGCACCCTCAAAGTCAGTAGAGGTAACGTTTCCTAATTCCCAAACTAATTCTTTACCGTGTCGGTCACTGCCTACCTCTACCTTGTCACCAACTAGATATATTTTGTTGGTTTCTGTTGGTGCAACTACTTCTAATAGTGTTGGCTCAGTTTGTTTTTGTTGCTGTGACAATTCCCAGATTAGATTCTCATCTAGGTTATTGACCTTAACTTCGTAGCGAGTTTGTAAGCGTTGAGACTCTCTCAGAATAACTCGTTTGGCTAATTTATCCTGCTGCAATTGCTGACAGAATGTAGTTGCCTCATCGTAATTATCAAACCCGAAGTAACTTGCCTCTACCCTTGCCAGTCGTCCGCCCTTACCAGGGCGCTTAAGACAGTAGGTAATATATGCAGTGGTATGGTTGATTTGAACGAAGGCGTGACGATTATTTAGTAACTGAACTCTGACGCGGGGTTTTGTTGATAACATTGTAATTGCCTTTAATTTACGTTTTGGGCATTAAGGCGATCGCGAAAGTTGTCCAGACCGTGCGATCGCCTTTAGCTTTTGGTGTGTACTACTAAAGCTGTAAGACGTATTATTTATTTCTCTCTCACCGCTACGCTCTAGGCTTCACGGCTCCCACCTCTCAGTCCGTAGACATCGTAGGGTTTAAGGTTTCTCGCTGCTTGTCCGAGTGGCGTGTTGTTTGTCTTTGTCTTATGTTTTACATATTACGTCAACAGTCTTACGTTAGTCAATAGTTGTAAGACTATAATTAGTTTTGTATTACTTATATAGCAGTAAGACAGTTTTACATATTACTTATAAGACGTAAAACGTAATAGCTTAATGTAATACTGTAATTAGTAAGACGCATAAAGTAAGACGTATGGCGACAGATAAGAAACTACTTAACTTTAGATGCCCTGTCGATTTGATAGCAGCGATAGACCAATTAGGTCAACAGCGATATCCAGCGATTAATGAGAACGGATGCGATCGCTCTAAAACACTGCTCGACATCATCACTGCTGGTATTCAATCTCTAACTGATGGGAGTATTGTCATACCAATTACGTCAGATGTAAAACAGAAAAGCGTCTTACAGTCTGACATTGATATAGAAGCGATTAAGGCAGAACTGCGTGATCAACTTCTCACTGAGGTAGACCAGAGAATTAATGCCAGCATTCAACCCATTAGAGGTGAACTGCTGGAGAAGTTGACCATCATCAACGCAGACAACGAAGCTTTGAGGCAACAGATTAGTGTCTTACAGTCTGACAATGAAGTATTACACAATCAGATAGAAGCATTGAGTAATACACCTGAACGCACACTAGGCAACTTACTGAATCAGGAAGTGGTAGAGCCTGAAACGATACTTAGTAACATTCCAGGTATTGCACCGGATGAAGTGACTGCTATTAGTGTCGAGGTTGGGGATGCGATCGCACCTCTACCCCAACAGCCAGTACCCGAAGTAGTTCCCGAAGTGGTGGAAGCAGAGGAACCAGAACAGCCCGAAGCAGTTCAGGTAGTGCCTTTTGACGATGCTGTAACTATCCTTGATGATTCAGAAAAAGTAGACGCGGGGGAAAGTAGTGCGACAACTGGTGACGAACTGGTGACAGATGAACCGGAAGCAGTGGAAGCGATCGCATCTCCTCAAGAAGAAAATTTAAATCCTCAAACAATTACGCCCAACCTAAAACCACATAATCAAGAGCAATTAGCCAAGAGGTTTGGCTGTGCTTCCAGTACCGTTTATAGAGCTAGGCAAAAAAAATCAGAATCGGAATTTATTTCTTGGTCGAGGGAGAAAGATTCAGATAAAATCGGTTGGCGGTTTGACGAGAAAGAAGAAATGTTTTATCCAGTGTTTTAAAAGCAAAATCCCCCAGATATTTCTAGGGGATTTACTTATATTTTGAGGTAGGCGATCGCATCAATACTAATTATCAAAAGTCATACTCAGAAGCCAATTTTTTATCAAGCTTTCCAGCTTTTACCAGCTAAAAAAGCAGTTGATTACAAGGGATTCAATACGAGGAGCGCCTTTGTTGTTACCCTTTTTGCTCTCGTTCTGCCCTCATTCTGCCCTCATTCTGACCTCATTCTGTCCTCATGTGTTGCCAATTTGATTAAGCTCATTTGCAAGCTGTTCCGGTTTTGTCATGATTTTGTACCGCTATATAAAATCTAATTTTCCCCAAACGAACCCGCCAATGCCTCGTTCCGCCGTTGCTGAATGGCATTTAGTCTATCCAAACTATCATTGAGACACTTTAAAATATGTCGCTCATACCTGGAAAACTTGACGATTGTTCCTTCATCGGGAATGCTCAACTCAGCAATTTTAGCCGCTTCTATTTGTGCTTGAAGTGCTTTATTTGGTTCCCCTTTTGGTAAATATTCATTTAAAAAAGATAAATCAAAACTAGGCGATGGATTCTCGATCTCATTTTGACGATCAAGTATTTTGTAGTTAGTGCTTGCTGCTTCTGCTGCCCACAATCGCCACAGTCTCAGCCAAGCCATAGCGCACTGCTGAATTAGTAAATGTTCAATAGTAGTTTGTGGATCGTAATCTTCCTGCAATCCCTCAAGGAAGGATTTAAAAAGCTCTACATCCTCACTTACTAACAATGGTGGCTTAGTACTTAATAAGCCGTGTTTGGTGGCGTTGGTAGATGCAATAGCCTTGCCTCGCTCAGTAATAGCGCCCTTACTTTTACTGCCATTTATTCGTGATACTTCGGCTCTATCTTCAGCGTCCATAAATATAAAAAATACCTAACTTAATTCTAAGCTAGGTAATTGGTATTTGTGCTTTTTTTAATCAATCCTCAAGGTATCCCAATAGATTAGCTATCCCACCAATGATAGAAATGATTATTGCTACCACTAGCCAGAAAGTAATTAACCAAAAAAGCACACTAACACGGTTGAAGATAAAGGCGACGGGTAGAGTCACGGGCAGGAATTTAATATTGTTGTAAGTGATTAACAGACAGTATGTAACAACCCATGCAGCGCCCTCTATTATTGTCCACTTACTCACCATTGTTGAGACTCTCCTAACTGCAACAGTGCATCTAACATCTGCTTGCCCTCGCTGAACTTCCTCCCTCCCATGCCAAGCACTTCCTCTATGATTTTAGTATCTGAAATTCCCTGCTCTTTCAACAGACTTACAGATTTATACAAGCTATGAAAGTCTTGCTGTGTGGTAACTTCCGAGCTTGTGGAAGTTGTAAGCTCATCACTGTAAGTTGAACTGCTATCCTGAACTTGGGCATCTGAACTTTGGTGCTGAACTTCTGAACTTTGGGGTGAACTTGGTGGCTGTAGTGCTGTCATCGCCATCTGTTGCCATTGGGATTGTTGTACATACTGACTACTAGCTAATTGGTCTAGAAAGTCGTTTTTTTCAGCAGTTTCAATTGCTTTTATTAGAGGTGAAATTCGTTGCAATTGATGACCACTAGCCACTGCTGCAACGCCACAACCTAAAGAACCAAACAGCGATAGGTATCTAAGACAAACACCTACTTTATCCTTGGGATTGTTGAAGATAAAAGGGGTTAAACTCCACAAAAATAAACCTGCAATTGTTGAGAAGCCACCAGTTAATAACAGTAGTGTTCTGTTCTGTCTGAGTTGGGCTTGAGGTGAGCTAATATCTATTAATGAACCCATTGCAAAATTCCTCCAATTAGAGTTACTGCTATCGCAGTAATCAACGCACCTATATATTGCTGGTAAGTTAAACCCATAGCAGAAGCGAAAAACTCGTCACAAACTCCTGCGATGATGAAGAGAATTGAAACTATTACAGTTAACCAAAAGCCGTAATATTGAAACTGTGGGATAGCGTAACTTGTGAAACTAAACAATCCCACACTTGAGACACCAATTAAAAAACATCCAACGAAGCTGTAAACTTTTCCCATGACCAAACCTCAAAAGTAAGGGTAGTAAAATTAATTACTACCCAGAAGTTTTAGAATTTAGAATTTAGCTACCGTAGCTGTTGCGGATAGCGTTAATCGCGTTAGTTGCTGCAACATTAGCTGTTTCCACTTGGCTGTGTAATTCTGCATAGCCTGGGCGCAAATTATGGAGCTTCTTGGCTAACTCAGCATTGCTTTGTTGCTTCTCTAACTCGTTACGTGCAATTTTTCCTTGATAGCGACGGTGCAGCCCGTGTACTTCAGTATCGGCATTGTCAATGTTTTTTAGGGCATTGTAAGCACCTCTGGAGGCTTCTGCCATAATGCGCTTCTCCTTGGCTAAAGATTTAAGTGCCTCTGCTTCCTGCTTTGTAAAGTATTTTGGCTTGGTTAGTACTGGTGCAGAACGAATAGAAGAAAAATCTGCATTAGTAGGCGTGGGAACTGCACTGTCAGTAGTCGCCAGTACCTTGTTAGCATCGAGGTTGTGACTACCATTGTTGGCTAGTTGACCATTGCCACCGTTGGCTAGTTGTCCTGGTGCGTCGGTGTTAACTTTGCCACCAAAAAGTTTTGACATTAATCCCATGATGAAGATCTCCTATTGGTTAGATTGTGGTAGTGCTTGAACTGCTTTGCCTGTAAGCAGTCCAGCAGTGTTAGCTGGTTTTAGTCCTAGTTTGGTTAAAATGCTCACGCACTCAGTAGCGGTAAGCGGTTCAGCCTTTTTACCAAAGTCCTGAACTTTGCCCATGATCTTGTTATCGAGTCGTTGTTGAAGCTGTGGCGCGACGGCATCAGCTATCAAGTTCAGTAGAGGTTCATAGCGGTTCAACAATGAACTGCTGGCAGGTTCGGGTTGAACTTCCGAGTCGTTCACATTTGAACTTGTGGGCGGTTCATCATTTGAACTTTCGGGAAGTTCACCACCGCTTTGAAGTTGTGCCAATACCTGAACGCCAAGCTCAGTCCACAACAAAGTGTTGTTTTCATCTTTTAACCAGTGAGTTGTTTCTAGTAGCTTGTCAGTTTGGCGGCGCTTCCAAGTGCGGATAGTATCGGCTGAAATGCCCGTCAGTTCCGAGGTTTGGGCAGTTGTGTAGACGTTACTCATCAACGCCTGCCCTCGATAAAGCCTGCAAGCTTACCCTCAAGCTGTGCTTTATCTGTTTTGAGTTGTTCTATCTTCTGCTGCTGTAAGTTATCCGCTTGTTGCAATACTGCAAGCTGGTTACTGTTCCAGGCGTGTTGCAAAACATTTATAGCGATGCTGCATAGGAATAGAGGGAACAGCACAGATGTCGCGCCATCGTTGCTGGAGCTAGAGGAATCATTCATAGGTGTATCCCCGCGTCTCAACTTCCTCTGCTTCTCGGAGCGCACTTTCAAGCGACATAATCACTTTGTTCCACGCCTTTGAATCTGAATCGTGTAGCAGATCACACATGGAATAAATCAGCGAGGGTAAGCCGTGCCGCTTCATCAAATCATGTGTGTTGAGTTGCAATACTCCCTTGGCAAAATCTAAAGGGTGCTGTTGCTTCTCCCGTTTTGGCTCCGGCTGCGGCTGTGGCTCCGGTGGGGAGGTTTGGTATTCGGTCGGTGTTTCAGTCAAAATGGATTTACTCCATATATAGATGTGGAGTCAGAGTCAACGTTGAGAGGTGAGATTCCGGCGTTGACTTCTGACTTATTTTTAGAGTAACACGGTGTCGCACTAATAGGTATAATGAGTAGCATAGTGTTACACGGGGTAAAATGACATGGTAGTTGCAGTAAAACCAGAGCAAGTGCCAGTTAAAAACTTAAAGCGCATAACCAGCTATGTGTCGCCTGAGAGCTACGAAGTGCTAGAGGCGTGGGCTAAAGATGATGGGCGTTCTGTCAGTAATTTAGTAAGTAGGTTGGTTGACAAAGCTGTAAAAGATCATCAGCAACAATTAGTGAGCGATCGCAATGTACCTAGATGAAGCACTGCATCATTTTCGCAACCTGCCAGACTTGATGCTGCAACACTACAAAGCCCGACCGCTCATCTCTGAATCAGATGATTTATTGTGGCGTTGTCGCAATGCTTACGATGCCCGTGCAGTGTGGCTTGATCATTTGCTTTTTAACTACGATTCAGATGTACCAGCATTTTTGAAACAAGAGCCTTGGAGTTTGTACGAAAGTTTTGCGATCGCGGATAGAGCAGACTTGGATCTATGTCGCGCTACCAGAGCTAGGTCTACCTTCTTAAAGGAACTAAGTTTTTCTACCCCTCATTTGTGGCTGGCGTGTAAGACTACAGGATTCTTAAAGTTTGTTATTTTATCGAATTTGAGCAAATGCTTACGGATTCCTGATTTACCAGGAAACAATTTACTTAAGGGGAAAGATGAAATTTATCAAGAATATTTATCTCAGTCTGAGCTAAGGGAAGATCTTGGTCTACCCCTGGAAACCGTCTCAATTGATAAGATAGAGGACTTTTGTATGCTCTCAGTAGTGCTGACTGAAGCTCGTAAAATTGCATACCACGATCCAAAATTTGAAGACGAAATCTGGAATCCTTACTGGACAATTAGCGATGGAGTCGTAAATCAGGTTCGCAAAAATGACCAGTTCCAAGTAAATTACCTTTTTCAGGATAGTGTCTCTTGGAATCTTCACCAAGGTGCTAAAGGTAAAAAATTACCTGCTGTAAAGGATTTCAGCCCCAAACGTGGTAGAGGGAGACCTCCCAAATCTAACAAGCAATTGTAAAGATTTATGAATTAATCGAATTATGCTGTACTGCAACCCAAAACGATTTTTCTCTGTGCTTATCTATAAATAAGGTAAAAAAACGGCTGATTTCCTAGCTTTGGCTACACACACGAAATTTTGATACTTTTCCCCGCTTTGCCTGCTGACTTCGGAAACCAACCGAAAGCACATATTCACCCCAAACATATCAAAATTTCACACTATTTACCCCACTAGGTAAATGTACTGTTAGCCAAAGACTAAAAAATCAGCCTCCCCAGATACCACTTTGGAGAAACTGACTCTATGACTGCATTTCCATGTAACGATTATAGCTCATTAGCTATAGATAGCACAAGTATTTTAGATTTCTCAAAACTAAATACAGACGCGGCTATTTTTGGGGGAGGTGAGCAGTAATGAATCCTCCAGTAAAAAATCCGCGCTCGCAACTAATCAGATCTTGGCTCTCACACCCCAAACTCAGCATCAGTGGGTGGGAACGGCAATTTTTAACCAGTATTTGCAGGAAGAAAACTTTAAGCCCGCACCAACAGGAAGCATTTGATCAGATTTATTCGCGGTTGAGGGGTGTGGCATGATCATCAAGATCAACTGTTGGCTGTGTAATGGCAGTAGAGGCATCATCGCACCTAGTGAAACCCCAAGCTTACCTAGCTTAATTAGATGCTCTAGCTGCAATGCAAATCAGGGTGCAGTCAAAGACTTAAATCAAATCAAGAAATAATTGTCAGCGCACAAAATGCGCTCGTTTTGTTGTGAGGAATTTTAGGAGAGAGCAATGCCACCAGTGAACTATGCCCAATCTGACGAAAAATTTAAAAGAGTCTCGAAATCTGATCCTTGTCCATTATGTCAAAAGACTGACTGGTGTTCGGTTTCAGGGGATGGTAAAGCCGTTTTATGCCCTCGAACTGACTCTGCACCCTCTGGATGGAAGGAAATTAAAAAGTCCACAGACGGGCATCCTATATATGTACTAGATAATGGTCAACAAAAACAGCAAAAAGATTGGAGTGCTAGACCTAGAAAAATTCACAGATCAAAAAAGGTTGCTCCAGCACCAATACCTGAAGGAAAATTAACATTAGCCAAACTACCAGCACCAGCAACAGATAGCCCTAAGCCCAAACCTAAGCGTGATTACAAGGAACATAGAGACGTAACCAGTATTGAGTATTGGTACAGCGATAATCAATGGGTAGAGCGTCAGGAGTGGGAAAATCCAGATAAGCCCAAAGGACGCGAAAAAACCTTCAGGCAACACTACTACTTTACTGATCCAGACGGGGTGAAATGGGACAAACCAGGTAAAGGCGATCAACCTTGGACAGCTTACCGGATTGATGAGGCACTGGTATTAATCAATCAAGTTACAGGCGTAGCAGTACTGCTGTTAGTTGAGGGTGAGAAATGTGTTGAGGCACTGCGAGAAATTGGATTAGCTGCAATTACATTTCAGGGTAGCAGTTGGGGTAAAGATGCAGAAGCAGTAATTCAACAATTAGCCAAATTCCCTAATTTAGTACTCGGAATTTTACCGGATTACGACAAGGCTGGAGAGCAGAAAGCGGCTAAAATTTCCGAACAGTGCGATCGCTTAGGACTAGCGAGAATCATCTTAAATCCCTTCAGCATCTACCCAGAACTAGAGGATAAGCAAGATTGCGTCGAGATGATAGAGGCGATGGGAGCCGACTTATTCATAGAGAGCTTAGAAGATCAAATTCATCAGGCAGTAGCTCAAAAATCGAATGAAGAAGAAAATTGTCAAGACGATGACGATCAGCCACCAACTATAGACGACAGCAAACTGTCGCCTACCCAAAAGGCTTGGATACGGTTACAGGAAATTTATGGCGATCGCATCCGATGGAATGAGATGACGCTTAGATGCGAAATTGACGGCAAACCAGCCAAAGAGATAGAGAGCATTTATCTTGATTTAGAGCTAGATTACGGCATTTCAATCAGCAAAGAAAAAACTTATGATTTAGTACTCCGTCTCGCCAAACTTCGTAAGTATCATCCTGTAAAGGAGTATCTTAATCGCGTCGCATCCAAAGTTGAGCCTATAAATATAGACAATTTAGCAACACGCTTTTTAAAAACAACGCTTCCCATCTATGACGCGATGCTTAAAGCGCACTTAATCGGGTCGGTTAAGCGCATCTTTCAACCAGGTTGCAAGAAAGATGAAGCGTTAATTCTACAAGGTAAGCAGGGCATAGGGAAAAGCACATTTTTCTCCAAATTGTACGGTCGGGAATTTTTCAGCGACTCACTAAAAGGGACTGATCGAGACAATCTGCTAATTCTCCATCAGTACTGGTGCTTAGAAATGGCTGAGATTGAGAGCATCACTGGTAAGAAACAAGTTGGAGAGTTAAAGTCATTCATCACATCTCAGGAAGATACTTTTAGATCGCCATACGGGAAATCGTCGGAACCACATGAGCGTCAATCGGTACTTGTGGGAACCGTCAACCCTCAAACATTCTTACAAGACGAAACAGGTAACAGACGTTTCTGGGTTATTCCAGTTAAATCTCGGATTGACTCTAGGGAAGTTGAATCGCTGAGAGATGCTATCTGGGCTAGTGCGGTTTTAGCTTACCGCAACAATGAATTATCAATCCTGACCCATGAGCAGGAAGCTCAAGTTAACGAACTTAACCTTAACTACGTTCACCACGATAGTTGGGCAGATGTAATTGATGATTATTTACTAGGACGGTCACAGGTTACTTGTCGTGAAATTTTAGAAAAAGCACTGTTTTTTGAAATTGACAGAATTGATAAAAAAGCAGAAATGCGGGTGGGTAACGTACTGCGACAAATGGGATGGGAGCGGACAACGGGGTACTACCTCGGTAAAACCATGAAATATTGGCAACCTTCTTCTCTTACCACCTTACCACCTGTTACCACCTCGTCAAAAGAGGTGGTAACGCTTACACATCAAGACTTGCAACCACCTTTACCACCTATTTTGCAAACTTTCCAGAATGGTCAAACTGAAGAAGTGAAACCGGATTCACACGCGCCATCCGAAAGTGAATCTGTAGAAAATGCCAATCAAAATAATCAAGAAGAAAAGTTTGACGAAAAAGGTGGTAAAGGTGGTAAAACCTTTACAGAGCAAGCGTTACCACCTCATCAGGAAGAATTAGGAGGTGGTAAAGGTGGTAAAGGTGGTAATGCTGAAAATGTAGTTGACGCGATAGCAGATACAGCGCCTAAACGATTAAATGTTGGCGATACTGTTGTTTTAGTTAGTGGTAAACACATTTGCCCTGAGTACACGGGGGACTTGATTGTTTATAAAATTGATGGTTTCTTTGGCGACAAGATTGCTTGCCAAAACGCTAAAGGGGAAATTACAACCTGGCTGAATATTGAAGATTTAAGACTCAAAAATAAGAAGTAATTTATCGGAAGCGATCGCATGAGGAGAATTACCCGCGTCGATAACAACCAGCAAGCCATCGTTGCAGCCTTGAGGCAACATGGCTGCACAGTTCAGCACCTCCACCAACTCGGTCAAGGTGTGCCTGACTTGCTTGTGGGATGCGAGGGTATCAACTACCTGCTTGAGATCAAGGACAGCGCGAAACCACCTAGCAAACAGCGACTAACACCGGACGAGGTGGCATGGCATCTAAGCTGGGAGGGTAAAGTTCACACTGTCAATTCAGTGGCGCAAGCATTAAACATTTGCGGTTTTGGGTGTGGATGATGAGCGATCGCATTTACTCGCTGTCTGCTTTTATTAATCTGAAACTTAATTCACTTAACTCAAAATTAAGCATAAATACTCACACAAATATGGTGGAGGATTGGTGGAATATTAGTGGCTACTTGTGTAGAAAAACGTTGTTAACGGGGAACATTGTGGAACTAAATTTCAGCATTTTTAAATTAGTCGCAATTAACAATCATAATTGACAATCAAAAA
>JBARVL010000302.1:0-3090 GCA_049646245.1 Crinalium sp.
GTTACTTACACAGGCATTTTTGATCCAATTCGGGAAGTATTTTGCCAAACCATCGAAGCTAAGGCGAGAGGTTATAAACCAGGGCAATTTTCTTTTAATGTGAAAGGGGGAAGATGCGAAGCTTGTAGCGGTCAAGGAGTGAATGTAATTGAGATGAACTTCTTACCAGATGTGTACGTGCAGTGTGAGATTTGTAAAGGCGATCGCTACAATCGTGAAACCTTACAAGTTAAGTACAAAAACAAATCCATTGCCGACGTACTTAACATGACCGTAGAAGAAGCCTTAGAGTTTTTTATTAATATTCCCCGCGCTGCAAGTAAGTTGCAAACCTTAGCCGATGTTGGTTTAGGATATATCCGTTTAGGACAAACAGCACCCACCTTATCCGGTGGAGAAGCGCAGCGAGTAAAATTAGCCACAGAATTATCCCGTCGCGCCACAGGAAAAACCTTATATTTAATAGATGAACCAACAACAGGTTTATCTTTTTATGATGTCCACAAATTACTAGATGTCTTGCAACGGTTGGTAGATAAAGGCAATTCAATTTTAGTAATTGAACATAATTTAGATGTAATTCGTTGCGCTGACTGGGTAATAGATTTAGGTCCAGAAGGCGGGGATAAAGGCGGAGAGGTTATTGCAGTGGGAACACCGGAGGAAGTAGCGAGGAATAAGAGGTCTTATACGGGGCAATATTTAAAGCAGGTATTGCAGCAACATCCACCTGTAACTATCAAAATAGACTAAACAAATTATTGTTGAGAATAAGGACCTAAAAATTTTTCTCCATCAAAATGAATTATATGATCGGGTGCTTCCGCAATCCAAACTTCCGTTTCCCAAGCAATATCAGGTGCAAACTGACGAAAGGTAGTACGGTCAAGAAATGTCGTAACAAAAATAATATCAGCACTACATTGCTCTGTTAATTTTTTTAATTCTAAAAGACGTATTGAGGAGATTACACCAGAACTATGCACCGCTTCTATTAAATAAATCCAGTTTTTCTGCTGAGAATAAGCAACTACATCGGGTAGTTCACCATGAGATAATTCAAAAAATTTGAGTTCCTCCAGTCTTTCTTTCTCCACGTATAAAAATTTATTAGCGGTGTCTCCTACATACAAAACCTCTGCACCATAGCCATAACGAGGTAAGAATTGCTCAATAATGGCTTTTTGTAATTCATTATGCTTACCAGGGCTAAATTCAACAGCCTTACCTGATGGAAAAATAACAGGAATTAAAGTTACATCACGCTTGTCTGAAAGTTCTTCTTCAAGAGTGACTTTATTTGCTAAAAATTTTTCAACTTCATCTTCCCAGCTTTCTGAACCAAAAGCTTTAATTAAAGTGGCATATTCAGGATTTACAGCAAAAGCTCTTGTGCCATCGTTTCTTGCTGCATTCGGGTTGGACGAACTAGCAATAACAATTTTTGCTAAAACAGTTAGCTTTAAATCTTTGCGGCGTATATCATCATAGGAACTTTCAGAAATATTTTCATAAAAATGTCTATTCCAGTATCTAATAATATCTCTTGTTCTCAAAGCGTGAGAACACAAAATATTTTGCCAGTCACTACTTTGTTTAACATTAGCTACAGCTAGAAAAGCCATAGCTATCCTTTCCAATCGTCGTTTACTAAGCTTTTCCAAAGGAACGCCAAATTTATAAATAATATATAGAGCTTCATTGATCAGCTTTTGCAGTTCCTCTGGTTTATCTGATTGTGTAATATACTGGGGTAATTCAGGCATTTATGCTTAAAAAGGTAAAGATAATTGCAAAGGTAGACTAAATTTTTCTATCTCGCTTACTGATAACCTTTGAGAAGATTGCAAATAGTTTCGCACACTTGCAGCTAAATGAAAAGCAAATAAAGGCGCAACTGCATTACCAATTTGATTAAAACAATTTGTTTCTGTACCAACAAACTCAAACCAATCAGGAAAACTTTGCAGTCTCGCGGCTTCTCTTAAAAGTAAACGCCGCCGTCTGCCATCAGGCAATTTAATTCTGTGCATATCACCCGTAGGCGCGGCAATATTTCGACAAGTTAAAGTCCTAGCTGGTACATCTAAATGTAAATCGCGGGGACGTTTGCAAAAAGAAGCTTTTTCATACTTTGCTATATATTCATCCATGCTAGGTGTAAGAAACTTTGATTCAGGAGGCGCTTGCATCGCTAACTCTCCTAATGCTTCACCAGCAGTTATCTTTCTTTCAAATATCTTAGGGAAACTAAAATTACCTTGATGACCAACTACAATCACACGCTCACGATTTTGAGGAACACCAAAATTAACAGCATTCAATAACTTAATTTCGACAATATAACCCAAAGACTGAAGCGCCTGAGTAACTTCATCTAAATACCATTTATTTTTATATAATAAACCCCGAACATTCTCAAACATCCAGATATCAGGACGTAATTTTTTAACCGCACTAATAAAAATCGGAAAGCCATCCCTAGAATCTTTTAAACCTTTCTGTTTTCCTCCCACACTAAAAGGCTGACAAGGAGGACCGCCAATTAATACAGGTGCAGTAGGTAATTCAGTTTCAGGAGTTAAAATAATTTGGGTACATTCACCTTTGAGATTTTTTTTATAGGTAGCACAAGCATCAGCATCAGCTTCAAAGCCATACGTTTCAAATCCTTGTGCTTCAAATCCTAAAGATAAACCACCGCATCCAGCAAATAAATCTAGTACAAGTGGGCTACGAGAAGTAGCTGGTTTTAATAAATAATTTATCTTGTCAATGTATCTTATGCTCATAGAGCTAATCAAGATGATTCCTATATAAGGATATAGCTTAACTTACCGCTAATTACCTTCTAGCGTCATTTTAGTATCTTTGTGGTTAAAATAAAATTTTATGCCAGAGAAGTAAGATAGTTTGCCAACCTCGTTGCGTGTTGATGGTAAATTTGTTTTAGCTTGTTTTTCATTTCGTTTATAATAGTAAATACTATTCTGATTTAAGACGCGATCGCACTTCAATATTTACAGTCAGCATTAACTATTAGAATTTATTCCCGTCTATCTACGGCTGTTGTTAAAAAAATAACTTTGA
>JBARVL010000303.1:0-2052 GCA_049646245.1 Crinalium sp.
AATAACATTCCTGTCACCCAGTCTTCTACAATGGTAGAGGTAGGAATCCCACCAATTTGATTAAGATGTTCTCGTCGCATTAAAATAGAAGTACCAGTACAAATTATACTATTAGTTGCATCACGACCGGGCTGAATTAGGGTATAAAATACTGTTTGTTCGTGGGGTAAGATACAGCCACCTAAATTAAGTTCTGGTGGGTCGGGATTATAAAAGTTTTGGGGTGTTACTACTAAAGCAACTTCGGGATTTTCAAAAAAGCCTAGAGTTCTTTCTAAAAAATTATTTAAGGGAATAAAATCAGCGTCAAAGGCAACTACAATTTCACCGTTTGTTACAGATAAACCATGATTGAGATTGCCTGCTTTGGCATTACCGTATTGGGTACGCGCTAAGTATTGACAGCCTAATTCTTGAGCTAGTTTGGCAATTTCTGGTCGGTTGCCATCATCAAGTAGCCATATTTGTTTGTTAGAATAGTGCATTGCTTGACATCCTACTAAGGTTCGCCTTAATACAAATGTTGGCTCGTTGACGGTGGGAATTAGTACGTCAACGGTGGGGGTATAGAGTCCTTGTTTGATGCGTTGCGATCCTCGCGCTTCTGCTTCTAAGCTATGATTGGTACGGAATAATGTTTGAAAACTAATTATTGTGACGTTAAGAATTGCGATAATTTCCATCACAATTACGGCGATACTGATATAACCGTTGTACCAATCTAAAATTAAGGTATCTGTGATTCTCCACCACAAGTAACGGAGATGAATTAGTAGGACAATAAAGGTTAATATTATTTTGAGGATTAATGTCGGAGAATCGGGATAAATTAGCCGTAATATTAGTGTTGTTAATATTAATGTGGTTGTCGGGAATAAGACATATATTTGCGTTGGTAAGTTGCTGAGATTATGAAATAATAAAGTGACATCAACTAAGCTAAAGGTTGTTAGTAATAGAATGAAAAATAACTGCCAAGCTTTTAACATTGTTTTTTACTGTTTTTTAAATCGCCACAATTAAACTCTAAATTTAGAAGAGATGGAATAAAATTAACCGCAGATAAACGCAGATAAACGCAGATGGAAGATCAGATTTATCTGCTTATGCAATATTTTTAGAGTATTAATTTTTAAATTAGTTTTAGGATAGGCTCTCAATAGTTAAATTTACGATCGCATTAACTAATTCTTCTGGTTCTACTGGCTTAGATATGTGTATCTGAAAGCCTGCTGATATTGCTTCTTGGCTATCTTCTTCTCTAGCATACGCTGTCAGGGCAATGGCGGGAATATCTTTGACAGGTTCAAGGGAACGCACTTTACGAATTAAACTATAACCATCTTCCTCTGGCATCCCAATATCACTAACTAATATATCTGGCTGAAATTGAGTAATTGCTTCTAAAGCTTCACTTGCGGATGCTACTTCCTTAATTTCAGCGCCAGCTTGTTCGATTACAAAACTCACAAATTCCCGCGAATCAGGCTCATCATCAACTACCAGTACTCGTAAACCTTTGAGGGGTAAGGAATCAGGAGTGGGGGATAAATCAAGCTCAGGACTGATTACTGTCAATTCAGGACTATTTAAAAGTGGTAATCTGACAGTAAATGTTGCGCCTTGTCCTTCTCCCTTGCTATCTGCTTTTACTGTACCGCCGTGCATTTCTACTAAGTGACGTACTATTGCTAAACCTAGTCCTAATCCACCATACTTCCTAGTTATAGAAGCATCAGCTTGGCGGAAGTGTTCAAATACATAAGGTAAAAATTCTGGTTTAATACCTTTACCACTATCAATAACTTTAATTTCTGCGTATTTGGGTGGGAGATTATTTGTCAGGCTATAATCAGCTAAACCATCATCATTGCTTAAATAAATTTCAATTTTTCCGCCTGTATCTGTAAACTTAATTGCATTAGAAATTAGATTCCACACAACTTGCTGTAAGCGATTAGCGTCACCTGCAATTATTGCTAAACTAGAATGATCGTAAAATTGCATTTCAATGGATTTTGCTTCAGCAGCCAAGCGCATTGTTTCTATTGC
>JBARVL010000304.1:0-2372 GCA_049646245.1 Crinalium sp.
GAAGCATGGCATATTGGAGATAGTTTAAAGGAAGATTATCAGGGTGCGATCGCACTCTCGATCCAAGGCATTTTGCTTAAACGCGATCGACCTGTATTTCCAGTATAAATTATGGGGAGGGGAGAGGAGAGAGGAGAGAGGAGAGAGGGGAGAGGAGAGAGGGGAGATGGGAGAGGGGAGAGTAGAGAGAAGGGAGGAGAGATGGTTAAATGAATGAAACTCAACTACTGAAAAATTTATCAGCACAATTAATTACACCAGCCTTATTTCAGGAATATGGGCAAGTAATCTATCCTAATAAAGATGGCAAATTTTATGATGCTAATGATGCTCAACTAAACCTGAAAAACGGTATTCCCAGACTATATATTATGAGGCTTTATCATCAAGGTAGGCAATTTAATAAAATTACCCGTCATGTTAAGTGTACACAGTGTTTAGGTTCACTAGCAGGAAAGGAGTGGTTAATTGCGGTTGCACCACCTTCTGATAGTAATCAACCTCTCCCAGAAAAAATTGTTGCTTTCCGCATTCCAGGTAATTGTTTTATTAAATTAGAGATAGGTACATGGCATTCTGGTCCTTATTTTGATGATGAATTTATAGATTTTTACAATTTAGAATTAAGTGATACTAACGTCAACGATCATGAAACCTGTAATTTATTGTCTACTTATAATATGCAATTAACAATTAACAATTAACAATTACCAGCCTTTATGTTAAGTTTATTTAGACTAACCTAGACTGACTGCTAACGTAACTGAAAATTTTACTTAAAATTTGTTGCAATTAATGCCGTTTATCCAAAATTCTGACCAGGTTTCCAGACGTTGGTGGTTAGTAATACCACTAGGTATATTAGCTTTGATACTGGCGCACTGGATGGCGCTACTATTTCGCTATCAGCCTGGAGTTTCTTTGTGGTTTCCCCCTTCAGGCGTGGCGATCGCACTGACTTTCTGGTTTGGCTCTATTGGAGCTATGATGACGGGGATAGCCTCAATAATTATGGCTCCTTTGTGGGGACATGATGGCTGGTCACGATTAATTGGCTTAATGGATATTATAGAACCTTTAACGGCTTGGTTTTTATATCAACGTTGCTTTCGTGGCTCATTATTATTAAATCGCTTAAAAGATACAGCAGCATTTATTTTAAGCGCACCTTTAGCGGGTTGCTTTATGAGTGCGCTAGTAGGTAATTTATTTTTATTAATTTCTGGCAAGATTTCAAGTGCAGATATAGTATCAAGTATTTCTCAATGGTGGTTAGGTAATGCACTTGGAACAATTGCGATCGCACCCGTAGCTTTATTATTAATTACTCCGTTATTAAAAAAAATAGGCTGTTTAAAACCCTCCTCTATAGTAGATATCCCAATTGGACAATTTAGTAAGATTGATCGCAAAATTTGGTTAGAGTTAGTAGCGATTGCCTTTTTTAGTATCAGCACTGCTGCCATCACTGTATCAGAAACCCATAATGGGGGCTTTGCATTTCAGCAGTTGTCATTTTTAAGCTTTGTCCCAATGATTTGGGCAGCCATCCGCTTTGGTGTCAGTGGCGCAATGATTACTGCAAGTTTTTGTGTATTCTCTACGCTTTGCGCCTACTTAATCAAATATCCTGAGGCGATTTCTTTAAATCCTTTTCCGGTATCAATAGAGGTGTTGTATGTCCACAAACTGAATTTATTAATTCAGTGTGGCGTAACTTTATTAATGGGTACTGCTATTACAGAAAAAACCGCATTTCAAGTGGCGTTAGCAGTAGAACAGGTGCGACTAAAAGAGCATTATGTGCGCGGACAATTAACTGAAAAATTAACTGAACTAAATATTTCACTAGGAACAACTAACACCCGCCTAGAAGAAACTTTAGCAATGCTAGATGTCTTGCTAGATAGTGCGCCGATGGGCATTTCTTTTCGCGATCGCAATTTGCGTTGCATCCGTACTAACAATTCTATGGCAGAGATGATGGGTGTTTCTCCTCAAGAATCTTTAGGAAAAAAGGTTAGCGAAGTTTCTCCACTATTAGGGCAAATACTAGAACCATTAATGCAAAGCATTCTGGATACAGGAAAGCCTGTATTAAACTTTGAAATTAACAACGAAGCGATCGCACCGATTGGAAAAGTAAGATATTGGCTATGTAACTACTATCCAGTTCATATAGACGGAGAAATTATCGGAATTGGTGGTTCAGTTGTAGAAATTACTGAATTAAAACATATAGAAACAGCCTTACGCTCAAGTGAGTCCCGACTACGACAAATTATTAACTCTGGCATGGTGGGGATTACTTTTGGAGACTTTAGCGGCAATGTTTTAGAATGCAATCAAGCATTTTTAAATATGTTGGATTA
>JBARVL010000305.1:0-7989 GCA_049646245.1 Crinalium sp.
GACTAAATATGATTATGATGATTTAGCTAGAAAAATCAAAGTTACTCAACAACTAGATAAACCCCTAGCTGATGGCATAACAACTGATATCGTTAACCAGACGAGTTACTTTGATAATAGTAGTATCAAGAGCATCAAAGATGGTAACGGCAATACTACCACTTACACTTATCAAACAGATCGCAACCTTTTAGCTAAGACTACCGATGCCTTTGGTAAAAATACTACCTATACCTACGATGGTGTGGGTAATATGCATACCATGACTGACGCACGGGGAAACACTACCACAATCGATTACGATGCCCTAAATCGCCGCAACAAAGTCACAGATGCACTGAGTGGAATAACGCTGACTAAATACGACCTGAGTGGCAATATTACCGAGACAGAAGACGCACTCCATCACATTACCAAATACAATTACGATCGCCCAAATCGGCAACTAACCATCACCACAATTGGAGTACCCGATACCACCATCATTGACTACGACGAACTCGGAAGAATTAAGAAGCAAAAACTCAAAGGAATTAGTAGCACTGACGATCGAGCAACCAACTATGCCTACAACGATAGCCTCAACACTACCACGATTGATCGACCCGAAGGAGTCACAGAAAGGATCGAGCGTGACAGTCGCGGTAACATCATCAAAACTAGCAAACTGGTTCAAGGTGTCAACCAGATTACTAGAAGTGAATATAACAGCTTAAACAAAGTCACCAAAATTACTGATGCTGACGGTAACACTCAAGAATTTGAGTATGACAACTTAGGCAACCTCATCGCTACCACTGCTACAGATATTCATACAGGTAAAATCCACACCACCCAATATGAATCTAATAATTTGGGATGGAACACCAAAACCATCGATGCCATCGGCAGAGTATTTACGACTAGTTACGATGCAGTTGGCAACATCAAGCAGCAAGTCGAAAACGGATTGAGAACCACCACCAATACTTACGATGCACTCAATCAGCAACTCCAAGTAACCACAGCATATGGTGCGGATACGCTCAATACTTATACCAATTACGATGAAGTCGGAAATATCATCAATGCCAAAGATGCCGCTGGACATATTACCCAATATCAATATGACGAATTAAATCGTCGCAACAAAAGCATCGATGCCAAATCGCAAGATACTGACTACGTTTATGATGCAGTTGGCAATCTCAAAGAAGTTATCGATACTCCAACACGGAAAATCATCTATACTTACGACCAACTCAATCGCCGTACTGATGTCCAAGACCAAGAAAATATCGTCACCCACACCGCATACAACGAATTTGGCAACATTAAATCTGTTACCGAAAACTCTACCGGAACCACCACTCGCACTACTAACTATGAATATGATGGTTTAGGTCGTCAAATTAAAACCATCGATGCCGACAATCATCCCACCAAAACTAAATACGATGAAGCCGGAAACATCACCTGGGTCATGGATGGGAATAGTCATCAAACTAGCTATAAATATGACATCTTAAACCGTCAGACTCAAGTTACCGATGCCAACAACATTCCCACTAAATTCACTGTCTACGATGGGTTTGGGAATATTCAGTCGATTAAAGACTCTGGTGGTAACGAGACTAAATATGACTATGACAATCTCAACCGTCAAACATTAATGACAGATCCGCGTGGTAAATCTGTCACCCAACATTATGATGGATTGAGTCGAGTCGATTGGGTAAAAGATCGCAACACTCACAAACGCGACTTTACCTACGATATTAACGACAACCTCCTCACCGAGATCTGGGATAACGGTACCCATCTGAAATTCACCTACGACCAAGTTGGCAATCTCACATCTAGTTATGACTCAACTAGCAATACGACTAACGTTTATAACTACGACCCAATTTACCAACTCACTAGCGCAGGCACTAGTAACAGCAATGTTAAATTCCAATACACCTATGATGAATTTGGTGATGTGATTCAACGTCTTGACATCAATGGGAGCATTACTATCCCCATTGCCACACTAGACTATACCTACAACAACAACCATCAACTCACACATCTCCACCAAACTGGCACGGGAGTAATCACCCAAGATCTTGACTTTACCTATGACAAGTTGAATCAACTGCGGCAGATCGACAGAAATAGTGCCAAAGATCCTGGTCATCTGATTACTGACTACCAATATACTGCTGCGGGGTTACTCACAGATATTAATAGTTACTTTAATACCACCGCTAATCCCATCAGTCTTTACCACTATGGCTACGATGCGGGAAATCGGTTAATCCTCACGACTGGTACTGATGGCAATAGTGCGGTTGACTACGGCGATGATAATCAAATTCGAGGCATCGATAATACTACCCGTCCTGACGAAGCTTATACCTTTAATGCTTTAGGGATTCGGACTGACAAATGGAGTACTGTTACTGGTGATTCGCGTCAGGTGTTCAATGATGGTAAGTATGAGTATACGTATGATTTGGAGGGGAATCTCACTCAGAAGAAGGAACTACTGACAGGGAATCTGACTAATTACACCTGGGATTACCGCAATCGCTTAACTAAAGTCACCAGTGGTAGTCAAACAGTTGAATACTTCTACGACGCTGAAGACAAACGAGTCAGTAAGAAGATAAATGGTGTTACTACCGAGAAATATATCTACGATGGCGATGATATTGCCCTGGTGGTGGATGCTGGCGGGACATTAGTCGAGCGGTATTTGTATGGGGATGGGGTGGATAATGTTCTTTCCAGAGAGAAGAGTGGGACTGTTGTCTGGAGTTTGGGAGATAGACAGGGGAGTGTTGTCGATTTAGTCAACCAAGATGGGACGATTCTCAATCATTTTGTCTATGACGGGTTTGGGAATCGGACTGGGACTACTGCGGCTGATTTCCGATATGGGTATACGGGGCGGGAGTTGGATGGTGAGACGGGACTGTATTACTACAGGGCGAGATATTACGATTCGAGTCTGGGTCGGTTTATTAGTGAAGATCCGCTAGGGTTTGGGGCTGGGGATACGAATCTCTATCGCTATGTCAATAATAGCCCGACTAATTTTACCGATCCGACGGGGATGACGATTTCTGGTTGGGGTGAGGACTTACTCTATGGTGCGGATCAGTTCTTTGCTGGGTTTGCCAATGTGGTCAGTTTTGGCATCACTAATAAGATTCGGAGTATTAATAAATTAGCGATAGAGAATCAGGAGGGGTTGTTATACAATCTGGGCACTGGTTTGGGGTTAGCTGCATCTCTAGCTCTCAATCCGGCTGGTGCTGGTGCTTCTGTTGCGAAAGGTTTTGCTGCTAGCTATCAAATCGTTGGTACTGGCTATGGGATTGCTGATAGTACTAGGAATGTGCTGTCGGGTAATGGTAGTGCTTGGGATTTACTCAATTTTGCTCCAGTTGCTGGTGCGCTCTTTCATCATCGCGGTGCGATCTTGAAGGCTGGGGATAGGTTAACTGACGGTATTCACAATATTATCAATGGTAATCCTCATCGCTTTGAGATGGCAATGGAGGGTGCTGGTGGCGGATTGAGTCATACTAACAATACTCATTCTTCTGGTCTTTCGCCTACCCATATGGCGATGCAATCAGATAGCCCTGGAGTACAAGAAATATTTCGAGGACAAGTAACTTCAGCAGACTTTGGTGCTAGTGAAATATATGTTGACTGGAACGATCCCCATATTTACACCGATGCACCCGATCTAGCTAGAAGTGTTTTGAGTGAATTTAGAAATCCTCAACAATATAGTAAATTTAATACTGTATTTTCAGGTTCAATGTATAGGGGTGGGGAAGTGAGAGGGCAAAATATAGAACGTTTTATTGCATATGGTACAAACGACGAAGAACATGTTCTTCATAGTTTTTTCCAACAGCGATTAGAGGATTATAAATCTGCTTTTAATAAAAATATCCAAGTCAAGACAATTATTAATCCATTAAGAAATCAAGGCAAAAAAGGTAAAATAAACCAAAACATTAATCGGATTATGGAAAGTTTACTGGGACTAGGTGTGCCTGGGACACATGCTGAGGTCATCGCGGCGAGTAAAACTCTCCATAATATCGAACAGCAACTTGGTGGAACACTCCAAGATTCAGAAATAACAGATATCTTGAGCAAGATGCTAATATATAATCTTGATGCAAAAAAGAGCGGAAACGGGGGAAGTTGGATTAGATGTGGTAACTGTCAAGTTTTGTCAAGAAAAATCATGTCGATTAGTGACTTGCCAAAGAATGAACTCAAACAATTAATAAAGAATCTTGCCATAGGAGAACTATAGTCTACTCTTCGCTTAATTAATTGGAGTAAAAAATAAATGTTAATTAGAATTCATGATGATAAGGTTGATGCTAATGCTATGTGTCAATACATATATGAAGGAGAACCATTTCAGGGGATTACCTATAAAGTTGCTCCTGATGGAAAAATTGTTGATGAAGCTGCCTATTTTTACGGATTAAAGTGGGTATTATTCAGAGGATGGTATCCTAATGGTCAGCTAGAATACGATCGACCTATGCGAAATGGTGGAGATGAAGGAGTAGGGAAAATCTGGCATCCAAATGGAGTTTTGAAAAAAGAGTTTTTTTCAGAATTTGGAGTAAGAATATGGACAAAAGAGTGGGATGAATCTGGTAAACTGATTAAAGATTGGATTTTGCCTGAAGATGGATCTCATCCTAGTTATCGTTATTTACAAAGTGTTAGAGCTGATTATATTGGCTATGAGAAACCACCTGAATTAGTCGAATTCGAGCAGGATGTCGCTGCATATATTGTTACTCATCCTTCAAATCGGATCTATTATGAGAAAGATTTCTTACAAGAACAAAACGATCTAATTATTCAGTTGTAGGATTAAATGTGGAGCCATCTGTAGGGTGGGTGTAAATGCCACAGACAAGTCTTTACGGAGCAATAACTTCGACTTGCTCTTTCGATCTTGATATACTTAATCTCGCTCTTTAATATTCGATGATTTGATCGGGCAAAATAAGATAAAGTATGAAGTAAAAATTATCTGGCTCCCACTTGAACGAAATTATTTTTATACAAAGATCCGGAAATTTTTCTAGAAAAATTAGCATACATTAACTTAAATATTGAATGTTTTGCTAAATGTTTAAACACCTACGATATTTTTTGTCAAAAATCAAGATATCATGAATGACAATGATATTCTAACAGAGGAGGAAAGATATAGTATATTGCTCAAATTAGAAAAAGATTTAAAAAATATAGATACTACTATCGTAGGTTCTGCACAAAGAAGACTTGATTATGATGGATTTTGGACTTCTTTAATAGAGGATATGTATGATGTTTTTGGTATAGATTCTTACCAAGAAGAACCTGATTATTAAATGCACAATCCGAAGAGAAGTAGAGTTCGTCACGCTCGAATAATTGTAGCACCACAAGTAATTACCCTTAGTTTGTCACTCTTGACAGAGCCTAAAATTACATGAATCCCCAAGTTCGCTTACCGCTTGAGTTTTAATGCGGATTTTCTAATATTTAAGTCTGGGCAAGGTTAAAAATTGAAACCAACAGTAAAATCGTTCTCAAATGCTCTCTGGTTAATACTTTTCGCAATCGAGAACGATTTTACTATTCCCACAGTGACAAACTAGGGTTACAGCGGCTTGCAGCCGCATGAGGTACAGTATTTTTGATTATAATTTATTTCTGCAAGCAAGAGAAATAATTAAAATAGATCTTCCATTTGAAAAATGTTTTGGCTTTATAAATCCTGTTTTTTGCCAAGGAGAGTTTTGCATCTCTAATATGAAAGTAGTATCTTTAGATGTTTATTGGCATATATTTGGACAATTATTGAGAAAAATCTCTTCAGTTTAATTGTTTTCAATTATCATTTAAAAAGAAAAACTTTTAAAGATATACTATGACGAGTCAAGAGGATTTGCAAACTTTAATAAAAGTAACGAATAAAGATCGAGATTTTTTTCTAGTATTATCTGGCTATATGATGACAGGTAAAGACGTAGAAATCTTAATTGAATCTTGTGATGATATAGATTCTTTTCTAACTGAACTAGATATGGACGGAATTGGACTCGACTACTTGCCCTACAATATTAAAAAGTTAGTTAATTTGAGTTCCATTAATATCAATCGAAACGAATTAATTTGCTTACCAGATAGTATCGGAGATCTGATTAATTTAAATGAACTATATGTGGAAAGAAATCGATTAGAGTTCGTGCCAGAAAGTATTGGGAAGCTGATTAATTTACGAAGACTATCTCTAGAAGAAAATAATATAAAAGTATTGCCAAGTAGTATAAGAAATCTTACTAATTTAGAGGAATTAAGTTTAGTCGGGAATAAAATAACCGATTTACCAGAGAGTATTGGCAACGCTTTAAACTTAAAACGTCTGAATTTGGCATTGAACAAGTTAACTAATTTACCAGATGATATAACAAAATTAACTTCGCTAGTAGAGTTAGATTTGTCTAGTAATCAATTAATAAGTTTACCAGATAATATTGGTAATTTAACCCAATTAAAGCATCTAGATTTAGGATCTAATAATTTCACTGGATTCCCAGACAGTTTTTTTAACCTTACTAGCTTAACTTATTTAAGAATTAAGGAAAATAATTTATTGAATATTTCCGAGATCAAAAATAAATTTAATAGACCGATCGCAATAGAGTATTAGTATTTCTAAATCTGTCTTTGTGAAATTAAAATAAGATCGAAAAGTAGGGTGGGCAAATGCTCAAGGACAAACCTGTTCGGAGCGACAACTTCGGCTCGTTTACTCGATCTGTACTTATTATGATAAGTTATTAAATTATGTAGTTAAGCAGAGAAGATATTTAATGATGCGATAGCTTGCGCTGACTTGTCAGTTCGCGCTCTTCATAAGAAGCCAGGTTGCACATTTAAGAACAATTAACTTCTAATTAATCACATTAGCACCACGATTGTAATACTTAGCCTCAAAAGTAACGTGCTTGTTGAAATCATTTTTCCTTGCTATACGCTCACACCTGTTTAAATTAAACTCACTTGTTAGAAGTAAAAGCCAACTAAACTGTTCAAGGTTAAACTGAAAAGTGATAAATTTATAGCTTTATAGTGGCTGCGATAGGAAGTTTTTCTTCTATCAACAAAGAGCCGCGCTTGCTCATATTAAACTTTAGACTGTGCATAGTATGACAAGTGCGAACTGACAAGTCAGCGCAAGCTATCGCACTATCAATATCTCTTAAATCAGTATGCTGTCTTAGCACGCCTCGCGCGTGGCGCATAACGAAAAGTACCATGATTGTTGAAATGATTCTTTCCTTGTTTCACTTTACGACAGTTTTATTACCGAAAACCTTGGGTAAAAGCCCCGTCCTGCGCAGCGCAGGACGGCTTTTTGAGTCTATGCTATCATATATTTATCGCAAGTCCAGACGATAAACTATGCTCGTATACGAAATGAAGCTAGGAGGAATAGACATCCAGTACAGGCAGCTTGATCAAGCTATCCGTACTGGACGTTTTATTCGTAATAGCATCGTAAGAGCGTGGATGGATGGCGAAATCAAAAATCGTAACGATGCTTATGCCTATTGCAAGATACTGGCGGACAACCCTGAGTTTCCTTGGGCAAATAAGCTTAATTCAATGGCTAGGCAAGCTCATGCAGAAAGGGCTTGGGCATCAATAGAGAGGTTCTACCGTAATTGCAAAGCTAAGGTGTCAGGCAAGAAGGGCTATCCACAATTTAAAAAGGAACAAGTTAGGGCATCGGTTGAGTATAAAACTTCTGGCTACAAGTTATCAGAAGATAGGCGTTATCTAACATTCACCGATGGATTTAAAGCTGGTACTTTTAAACTTTGGGGAAGTCGCAATCTGCACTTCTACCAATCCAGCCAGATTAAACGGGTAAGGGTGGTTAGAAGACATGATGGTTACTACGCACAATTTTTAATC
>JBARVL010000306.1:0-5164 GCA_049646245.1 Crinalium sp.
GCGATCGCAATTTGTTGTGTGCGAGTTTGCGATCGCGGATTGTATAATGCTGTAATAAAATCTGCTTGCGCTGCTGCTGTTAACCGCTTTTCGATTACTTCCCAAGGTGTTAATAAATCACTTAAGCTGATGGCGCAAAAGTCGTGCATTAAAGGTGTGCCAACACGCGCAGCAGCCGATTGTAAGGCTGTAATACCTGGGAATACTTGCACTCCAGGGGTTTTACCATCCCAATTTTGAGTACTAAGTTGTTCTAGTACTAATCCAGCCATGCCATAAATACCAGAGTCGCCAGAAGAAACGACAGCAACATTTAAACCCCATTGTGCCAGTGCGATCGCACGTTCTGCACGTTGACGTTCTTGGGTGATTGGTAAAGCTTCGACAATTTGCCCTGGTCGTAGCAAGGGCGAGATTAAATCAATATATAAAGAGTAGCCAATCACAGCGTCAGCTTGAGTTACAGCAGTTTGCGCTGCTGGGGTCATTTGATCTAATTGTCCTGGTCCTGTTCCAATTAAATATAGATATCCTGTGCGACCAGTATATTCTTGTTCTGCTTGTGCGATCGCAATTGTCACCGCACCCCGACTCTTACCCCCCTCCCTGCTGGCGGGGACTCTTTGGGGGTGGGGTTCTCCTTCTGCATCACAGTAGAAAATTTGTTTAGTCACTAATAAACTTTGACATTTTGCAGCAGATAAAGCCGCCGCCTCTGATACGCTAGGTGTGCCTACTTCTGCTGCTACTACTTTTGAAGGGTTAGGAACATTTACAGAATTTAGTACTGATGCCGGAAAAGTTTGTAAAGGAAAATTGCGATCGCTACACAATTCTATTATCCCTTGCTCATCAGCTTTAATATCTATAGTGGCAATACCTGCGATCGCACCTTCAGCTAAATTATTAGCTTTTAATACTTCAACAATAGCTGCTTCTATAGCTGGTTTTGGTGTCCCACGTTCACAACCAACACCCACCCATAAAACCCTTGGATGCCATTGTACTTGGGGAAGTGTCGCATCGGGTAGTTGTAACAAATTTGGAGTAATCCAAATTTGAGCCTTAAATAATTCTTTTGCTAAAACATTTTGAGGATTCCCCCCTTTTAAAGGGGGGTTAGGGGGGATCTCTTGCGATTGAGGATCAAAGAACCCCACCCCCAGCCCCTCCCCGTTAACGGGGAGGGGGGTAAGAGGTGAAGGGGGGGTTTGTGGGGATATTAAATCTTCAAAAATAAATGGATGCTTTTCTGGTAAATGCTTTTGCCACAGGGTAGAACCTGCTTGCTGAATAACCTGCACAGACTCGCCACGCGCTATAGTTGCGCTAACTTCTGTCCAATTTCCTGCACCACAACACCAGCCGAAAGGTACTCCTAATACATCAATTCCTGCTAAACCTAAACTAGATGCAGCCCCAGTTAATACAGGGGTTGCGCCTAACTGATGGGCGATTAATTGTGCTAAATTATCACCGCCGCCTTGATGACCACTACATAAACTAATTACAAACTGACCTGCCTCATCAATCACTACGACAGCAGGATCAACTGATTTATGCTCTAGTAATGGTGCAATTAAGCGTACAACTGCGCCTGTAGCTAAACAAAAGACAAAAGCGCGATACTCCTGCCAAATATTCGCTAGGTGAGTTTTTAAGGAACCTGTGTATACTTGGGCATTTTCAATCCCAGTTAAAGATTCTGGTATCCAGAGGGTAGCGCCAGCAGTTTGACACAATAATTGTAGTTTTTTCGCACCGCTAGGAGTAGTTGCGATCGCGGCTAAAGGCTGAAAATCTTGAAAGAGTAACTGGCTCAATTTTCGTTTTTAAATACAATCTGATATTTTATAGCGGTTAGCACCTCAGCTATCAGTTTCTTTTCCAGGCTCCAGTAGATCAGTGATTATAGCCTCTAACCAACTTGTGCAATAACTTGCCCGATTTCTTGAGGGGTTGCACCTGTCGCCAACATCGCCCGAATTAGCAATTCAATAGACACTGAAGCATCCCCATTCTCAGCTTTAGCAATACGAGGTTGGCTTGAATGTAATTTATCTGCTAGTTCCGTTTGAGTCATTGATTTTTGTCGCCGTTCTTTCAGATAACAGCTAAGTGCAAGCTTAATCTCAATAAGTGTTGTTTCCTCTGGAGTAAGATCTAGAAATTCTGAGACAGTTCCAACCTTCCAGCCTTTGCGCTCTAATTTTTTTCTCTTGGCTTCGTCCATATCTCTAGTCCTCCACATCTTGATGGTATTTGCTTAGTCGTTTTTGGCAGGTATCAATAACGCTGGCGGGTGTTGTTCTCGTTGTTTTGTTAAACACCTCAAGAATTAAAATTGCATCCTCATCAATGCGGTAGATAATTCTCCAGTTCTTCTGTGCATCTCGAACCCGTAGTTCATGGCAGTGTTCCCCAATACTAGGCATTGGTCTTGAGTGAGGCAAGCCTAAATTTTCGCCCTGCTGCAACCGTCTCAATAAAACACCTGTTTCTATGCGTGCTTCTTGGCTAAAGGGAGGAGTTTTAACTTCCCCATGCAGCCACACTAACGGTTTATCTGTTTCGTCCATACACGCTTTATATCATATTTGATATAATTTAGACTGCTAAACCCTGAGTAGTTAAAAATAATTTATCTGCGCCCATTTAGTATCTAAGGATTTGAATAGATGGATTTGCAAGCACAAAGATCCTTGGTTAGGCAGTTTTACGAAGAACACTATGAGAACTTATTTGAGACGCTCTCGTATGGAAGAGGCGAGAGTTTCACGCCTATCTGTGAAATGGTCCTAATCTTCATTGAACAAACTTATTGAGTTCTTGTACTAACAGATGCACTGTTGTAGAGGGATTATCTTTAGCAGGAGTGCGCGGATTATATTGATTGAGTAAGTTTATAGCATTTTTAATAGCAGTAGCCTGTTTTTCAAATAGCTCATCATAGATTGTCTCACTATTTTTCTGATACTTTCGCTTAAGGTGAAGATTCAGTTTTTGAACATAGTCGCTTCGAGGAATACCAGTATTGAGAAACTCAAAATGAAGGACGTACCATAGTTCAAATGCCTCATTGGAATAAGCTACTTTGAACCCCTGACTCTCAGCCTTTTTGATAGCATTATTAAAATCTTCTGGAGTCCAAGCATCTCGATCAAAAACACACCATACCTGATCGTACTCTTCTTGTTTTTTTAGTTCCTTGGCACTATTTACCAGCTTGCTAGGGTTTTCTCCTAATCCTTTAACATCTATTTCAGCAACATTCTTTGGAACGCGAAAACTCCTAAAGTAGTTAGGCTCAGTTTTCTCTCCTTCACACACAATTAAGAATCTTTGTCTAATTTCCCTAGTATTAACTTTTCTAGGAGAATATCCACCAGAACTTGTCCTTCGTCTAGACATTGGATTCAATCAAGTGATTTAGGTTGCCAATATATGGAATTGCACCATATCTTCCCTTAATGTAATCGCTTTCAAAAGAGGCATCATTACGGATTTTGTATTCTGCTAAAGAATACAAATCCGTTGCACCGTATCTATTCTTTTCAGTAAACCAAACTTGATCTCTACGAAAAATCTTATTATTAAGTAAGTTAGTATCATGTGTCATAAAAATCAATTGAGCATTGTTTGGGTTTGCTTCTTCAGAGTTGAATAATTTAACAATTGCCAGACTAATCAAGGGATGAAGTCTTGCATCAAACTCATCAATAATTAAAATTTCTCCTTCTTTGAGAGCGGTTATGAGCGGTCCAGCTAAGGCAAAAACCTTTTTTGTACCCTCAGATTCATGGCTTTCCAAATCAAATTCTTCAATTGACTTGTAGTTGCCATCAATGTCGAACTTTCGATGAGAAATACCTATTGAAGTTGCTGTTGCTTTACCTCCACCTACTTTGGCAATAAACTTCTTAAGATCATCTGGCATTTCATCAGGCAAGGAATCAATTGTAAAATCTTCTTGTTCAACTTGTACCTCGCTGATTCCTAAATCCAACTTCTTAATCAACTGAATAATATCAGCCCTATTCTTATTGTTTATGAAGCATCTGACTGTATAATTTAAGTAATCTTCATCGTGTAAACCAGAAATAATATTCAACTTATCAGTTATCCACTCTAAAATATTCTCTGCAAGATCAACATTAAATTGAGCAGAAACAGATAAAAAGAGTGCGTTACTTCTAGTTCTTTGCTGAATACCATCAGCATTATATTTTTTTGATGACTTAATCTCGTCAAGTTGGCGCTCAAATAGCTTATTTTCCCTCAGATTGGGAACATAAAATAGCCACTCAGATATAACTCTTTCTTGAGTTACTTCAAATCCATATCTATATTTGCGTCCATCCATTAAAAATACTAATTCAAAGTATGATGGTTTTCCTTCGGTTTCTGTGCTTAGTCTAAAAGGTTCTACGCCTATTTCATCGGTACTTTGAGTTTCTTTAGACGAATTAACCATGAACCATTTCATAAAGCTTAATGCTTTGGCAAGATTACTTTTGCCACTAGCATTTGCTCCGTATATCGCAGCACTCTTAAGTAGGTTGAGTTTCTGATCTATAGCAAAGACGTTAGTTGTATCAAGGCTTTTGTCCTTCGACACAAGATTAGCTGCCACCATACTGAAGGTGACTTGTTCTTTAAACGATCTGTAATTACCAACACTAAACTCGATAAGCATGACTCATCTCTTAGGTTTACCTGAAGAATTTGTGAAAAAATCACACAAACCTACTTTAAGATTAGCAGTAATTAGCTTATAATGTTAAAATATTAAGATAGAAATACAAGATTTATTGACTTTTGCCGCCTATCCGTGCAATCTACAGTTATATTCGCCGAGCTAAAGTGGGGAAAGTGATAGATTCGGTTGTGCCTTAATTTTAATCTTTCCCTTAATAACAGTTTAATCGTTGATTTAATTGACTACGAATTGCAGGAGTTTTGATTAATTGTGCAACTTTTTGAGCTTGATTCTTCAACCCCGCTTGAGCATAATTAATCGCTATGCTTTCCAAGAAGCTTGCGCGATCATAAGGATCTTCTACTTCGGTTTTGCTAATCACATTCCCTTGACTATCTGTTTCTACTTTAAAGATCATAACTTTGCTTTCAGGATCTTTTAAAGTCTTAGCAACTTGTAATGCTT
>JBARVL010000307.1:0-4359 GCA_049646245.1 Crinalium sp.
TTTGATATCATGGGCAATACTTTTGGGCATCTGTTTCGGATCACTACATTTGGGGAATCTCATGGTGGTGGCGTGGGAGTTGTGATTGATGGTTGCCCACCGCAACTGGAAATTTCTGCTGAGGAAATTCAAGTAGAGTTAGACCGTAGACGACCTGGACAAAGTAAAATTACTACGCCTAGAAAAGAATCTGATACCTGTGAAATTATTTCTGGGGTATTTGAGGGGAAAACGATGGGAACTCCTATCACAATTTTGGTAAGAAATCAAGATACTCGCTCCCAAGATTATGATGAGATGGCGGTGAAATATCGTCCTTCCCACGCCGATGCTACTTATGATGCTAAATACGGAATTCGCAATTGGCAAGGCGGCGGTAGGTCTTCGGCAAGAGAGACAATTGGAAGGGTAGCAGCAGGTGCGATCGCTAAAAAAATCCTTAAAATTGTCGCTGGTGTGGAAATTATCGCCTATGTTAAGCGTATTAAAGACTTAGAAGGCATTGTTGACCCAAATTTGGTCACAATGGAACAAGTAGAAAGTAATATAGTCCGTTGTCCTGATGCTGAATGTGCAGACAGGATGATTGAGAAAATCGAGCAGGTACGACGGGAAGGCGACTCCATCGGTGGTGTCGTCGAATGCGTTGCCAGAAATATACCTAAAGGACTAGGCGAGCCTGTATTTGATAAACTAGAAGCAGACCTGGCTAAAGGTGTTATGTCATTACCAGCAAGTAAAGGTTTTGAAATTGGCTCAGGCTTTGCTGGCACTATGCTAACTGGCAGTGAGCATAATGATGAATTTTACACTGATGAAAACGGCGAAATTCGCACAGTAACTAATCGCTCTGGCGGTATCCAGGGAGGCATCTCTAACGGAGAAAATATCATTTTACGAGTGGCATTTAAACCTACTGCCACAATTCGTAAAGAACAGCGTACCGTTACCTTGACAGGTGAAGAAACTTTACTAGCTGGTAAAGGTCGCCACGATCCTTGCGTTTTGCCTAGAGCCGTGCCTATGGTAGAAGCAATGGTGGCTTTAGTGCTGTGCGATCATCTATTACGGCAACAGGGTCAATGTGGTGTATTGAAGGCTTGAGTGCGAAATGGAAATAAAACCTGACACTGAGTTTGTTGTGCAATTCTGGGGTGTACGCGGTAGCATTCCTTGCCCTGGAAATGAAACAGTACGCTATGGCGGAAATACTTCCTGTGTAGAAATGCGCGTGGGTGGTAAACGCCTGATCTTCGATGGTGGTACTGGGTTGCGATCACTTGGTAGAAGTATTGAGCAACAGCAGCCTCTAGAAGCATATATGTTTTTTACCCACTATCACTGGGATCATATCCAGGGAGTGCCGTTTTTTAGTCCTGCCTTTATTCCAGGGAATTTATTACATATTCATGGACTATTGCCACCAGGTACAGAATCAATGCAACAGCATTTCTGGGATAACGTCTTACATATAGACTCGTTAATTCCAGAACCAACGATTGAGGCTGACCTCAAGTTCTATGAATTGACTTATGGAGATACTTTTAATATCGACGATATTACTATTGAAACTGCCGCACTTAATCATCCCAATGGAGCAATTGGATATCGGGTAACTTGGCAAGGTCATAGTGTTTTTTATTGTACAGATACAGAACATTTTCCCGATCGCATGGATGAAAATGTTCTTTATTTGGCGCGTGATGCTGATGTGCTGATTTATGATTCGATGTATACAGATGAGGAATTTCACAATCCTAAATCACCTAAAGTAGGCTGGGGTCACTCTACTTGGCAGCAAGCATTGAAAATAGCTGAGGTTGCTAAGGTGAAGCAGCCTGTAATTTTCCACCATGAACCAAATCATAATGATGAGTTTATGGATAAGTTGCAATCAGAAGTTTTAGCTGTCTGTCCAACAGCAGTATTAGCTCGTGAGGGGTTAATTCTTAAAGTTGTTTGAAGCTGGAAAATCAATAATAGCGTGATGTACATAAAACCTTTTTCCAACAAATCCTACATTTAGTCAAAATGTTAAGTAGTTTTATGGAGAAATGATTTTATGGCTATAAATAGTGATGCGAGCGCAGCAAAGGCTTTACCTCCTGGGAGCTTTGGTTTACCTTTAATTGGCGAAACGATCAGCTTTTTGCGCGATCCAGATTTTGTCACTAAACGCCAAAAGCAATATGGGTCAATTTTCAAGACTCATATTATCGGTCGTCCTACAGTAATTATGAGCGGTGCTGAGGCTAACCGCTTTATTTTATCTAGCGATATGCACCGCTTTTCTTGGCGTGAAGGATGGCCCAATACATTCAAAGAACTATTGGGTGGATCGCTATTTGTTCAAGAAGGTGCTGAACATCAAAGAAATCGCAAATTATTAATGCCAGCTTTTCATGGCAAGGCTTTAAATAATTATGTCGCCACGATGGAGCGCCTTACTATCAATTATTTAGAAAAATGGGAGCAATTAGGAACATTTACATGGTTTAGTGAATTTAAACAATTAACATTTGAAATTGCTAGTGCATTGCTAATTGGTAGTGAACCAGGAGCGCAGACAGCTTACCTCAGTGAGTTATTTCACTATTTAACTAATGGCTTATTTGCCATACCCTTACGTTGGCGTTGGACAAGCTATGGTAAAGCGTTGCAAGCACGAGATCAGATACTGGCACATATTGAGCAAGCAGTGCGACATCGACAGCAGCAGCCCGCACAAGATGCTTTGGGGCTGCTTGTTCAAAGTCGTGACGAAGACGGAAACAGTTTGAGTATGGAAGAATTGAAAGCGCAAGCTTTACTCATGCTGTTTGCAGGTCACGAAACCACTACATCTATGCTGACTTCCCTATGTATGGCTTTAGCACAACACCCAGAGGTGTTAGCCAAAGCACGTAGCGAACAACAGCAGTTAGCAACAACTGAGGAATTGACTCTAGAACAAGTTAGACAAATGACTTATTTAGAGCAGGTGCTAAAGGAAGTAGAACGATTGTATCCTCCAGTTGGTGGTGGCTTTCGTGGTGTCGTCGAAGAATTTGAATTTCAAGGTTACTATGTCCCTAAAGGCTGGCAGGTTTTGTATTGTATAACTGATACCCATTTAGATAGCCGTATATATACACAGCCAGATTGTTTTGATCCAGAACGTTTTAGTCCAAGTCGAGCGGAACATAGAAAACAAGATTTTAGCTTAGTGGGTTTTGGGGGTGGTTCTCGCAATTGTTTAGGGTTAGCTTTCGCGCAGTTGGAAATGAAGATTGTAGCGGCGCACTTAATCAGGAATTACACTTGGGAACTGTTGCCAAAACAAAATTTAACTCTTGATGCTGTACGAATACTGCACCCAGTTGATGGGTTAAAAGTTCAGTTTAAACGTTTAACAATTAACAATTAACAATAACCCTCTTATCCATTACCTGTTGAGTGCCTTCCATCGGATGCCACTCACCGACAACTTATCCGTTAAATCCGTTAAAAAATCCGTTGCTCTCCTCCTTACTCTCATCAGAGTAGAAATGCTCATTTTGAAATTAGCAATTAATATGAAAAATTAGTGTCAATTTCACTTTGGAGGCAATCCATGCGATTAATGTTAGGCATTCTCATTGCTAGCATTGGGCTATCAGCACTGCCAGTTAAAGCACAGGTTGCTGATACTCAGGTAGGGGCGCTTGTAGAAGCATTACGGCAAGCAGCACCAAAAACTGGCAATGTTGATGATGGACTGTATAGCGACTGGCAAATCAAACCCGCAAATATTCCTCGCTGGTCTAAACGCTGTATTGGGCGCGAAATGTCAATACCAGAGTTTGAATCAAACACTACCACAGCACGGCAAGTACTTGTTTGTGTAATGCGTAATATTATGCAAGAGGAGTATAAAGCTAGTGGTAACAATGAATCTTTAGCTGTCAGACGCGCTGCTTCTTGGTGGATGACTGGCAATCCCAACTTTTACAATAGTGGTACTACTAATACATATACTCAAAAAGTTCTGGACTTTTACCAAAAACAGCGATCGGGTGTAACTGCCTCAAGCTCAACGTCAAGCTCAAGCTCAAGCACATCTTCAACATCTACTAATACTAAACCTGCTACCCAGGCGCAACCCCCACAGCCACCAGCGCCACGAGTTGCGGCAAGTTCGGTACAAGTTGCCGATGCCCAAGTAAGCGCCCTGGTGGAAGCGTTGCGAATGGCAGCCCCGAAGACGGGAAAAGAGAATGATGGGCTTTACGGTGAATGGCAAGTTATGGCAGATAATATTCCCCGTTGGTCTCAACAATGTACTGGACGTGCCTTGACACCATCGCAATTTGCTAGTAGTCCTGTAACGGCACGTTACAT
>JBARVL010000308.1:0-6185 GCA_049646245.1 Crinalium sp.
TAAATCGTGGAAAGAGGAAACCCAAGTAGTGATGCTTGGAATCGCCGTACATAGCGCAGCGACGTGCGGGGAGGATGTCAAGCTTTTATATACTTGTTTATACTTTTGTAAAATTTCTTAAATAAGCCTGGCACTAGCTGGGTAAAATGATATGGCTAATTTTAGAAGATCAGCCATCTAATTAGTTGGAGCCATTCGGGAGGAACAATGGAGATTTTCAGTGCATTAGGCAATATCAACTGGGAAGTTATTGCTCAACTATCCATGCTAGCGTTGATCGTAATTGCTGGACCTGCGGTTATCTTCGTATTGGCAGCAGTACGTGGCAACCTGTAAGTAGAGAATTTTGAGTTATGAGTTTTGAGTTGTAAATTTTAACTCAACCCTCATAGCTCATAATCAATTAACAATTAACAATTAACAATTAACAATTAACAATTAACAATTATTAAATCACCCATGAATTTCGCGATTGGGGTTTAAATAGTAAATTTTTTATTCCTAACTTAAGGTGCGTGGTAAGTAAGTTAAAAAATCTTCATTGATAATTGATAATTGTTCATTGATTTGCAGGTATTTTTAAAGCACTCATAGCCGCTTTTATTAGTGAATAATAAGGCTGTTGTGTAATATCGACTTCAGAAGTATATTCTGGTGTTTTAGCCAAAATTCCAGTTTTTTGTCCTTTTTGAACTGCTAAAACTTTGCCTTCAGGATTTTGAATTCTGATTTCTTGTAAAGATTCAGATAAGCTACAGCTATATTGGCGTTGATTGTAATCAAACTCAGCAGTATGATGAATTGGTAATGCTGAAGTTATTGCCACAGGTCGAACGCTGACTAATTCTAGCTCGATGTTAGTGTTACCATTCCAAGTGTTTTGACGTAACTTGTAGGCTATATCTAACCGTGATGGTAAAGGGAAATACTCACTCCAGCGCCATGCTATTGCTTTAATTTGGAAGGGTTGGCTATTTGATGAAAGAGTTAGTTTAATATGACCTTTGCCAACTTGTTGTTGCTCGATCACTCGAACGTTAGGAGTCCAAAAAATTGGATCGGGGTTTTCAATTCCACAGGGATGTAAGGCATCAATTTGTTGGTATAAATCTAAATTAATTTGCTCTAAGTTAGCTTGGGCATCTATAGAAATTAGGGGTTTGAGATGCTCTGGTTCTAAGCATTGGTGAGCAAATTCGCTTAAGCGCGATCGCAATTCTTCTAAGTTCTCGGCTGGGAAAGAAAATCCCCCTGCTGCTTTATGTCCACCATATTTGGTTAGTAAGTCTTTGCAATATTCTAAGGCTTCAAAAACGTGGAATTCTGGGATGCCTCTTGCTGAACCCCTGGCAACGGATTTGGCAACGGATTTTGTAACGGATGTAGCGGATGGGTGATCTGTGGGATTTACGGTTACTTGATCTTGAGAAGTTGTGGTTTGATGGGTTGCTACGTCCTCATAAGTGCCGATGAAGACTGGTACGCCGTAGCGTTCTAGTAGACGAGAGGCGACTATGCCAATTACACCATGATGCCAATCAGGTTGGACTATTAATAAGACTCTTTCTTGATGTAGGTTGAGGTGGTTGGTTTCGATGTGTGCGATCGCACTCAGTTCTATTTGTTCGCAAAGTTGCTGTCTGTGGCGGTTGATTTGTTCGCACTGCATCGCCCTCTCTAGTGCTACTCCCATGTCTGTTGTCGTGAGAAGGTCGATCACAATTTGGGGATCAGCAAGTCTTCCGATGGCATTAATCCGAGGACCAAGGCGAAAACCAATATCTTCTGGTTTAAGGCATTTGGGATTTGTGTTTTCAACTTTACCCTTGATATTCGGGTGGGTAGTGTTGGAGTTAGGATTGTCTTTTGTAGAGTTATCGGTTGACTGTTGTACCCCTGCTATCTGGATTAAAGCTTGTACGCCTGTAATCTGAGATTGGGGTAGTAGTCGTAAACCTCGCTTTAACCAACGACGGTTAACGCCTGTTAAGGGTGCTAAGTCTGCAATAGTTCCCAGGGTAAATAATTCTAGTAGCTGTGTAGTTAATCCTTGATGTTTACCTAAACTTTGAGCGAGACAAACTGCCAAAATATAAGCAACTCCTACACCTGCTACACCACGATAGGGAGAAGATTCAGGAATTAGTTTGGGATTGAGGATAGCATCGGCTGGAGGTAGTATTGAGGGGAGATCGTGGTGATCTGTGATAATCACTTTGATGCCGAGTTCTCGCGCCCTCGCAATTGGTTCCACTGCGGAAATGCCATTATCTACAGTGAGAATTAGTTGGACACCTTCAGAATAAAATTCTTCCACAATTCGGATGTTGATGCCGTAACCATCTTTCATCCGACTAGGAATGGCGTAATCTACTTGGGCATCTAACCAGCGTAATGCTTTAAGTAATAAAGCAGTGCTAGTCATACCATCAGCATCATAGTCCCCACAGATAGCAATTTTTTGTTTTGTGGCGATCGCTTCTTTTAACAATTCCACACTCATTGCTAAATCGGGAAACTCATCAACTGGCGCAGGTAATACCGATGATTCGGGATTTAAGTATAACTGCGCTTGTTCTGGCGTTTCTATGCCGCGATTAATTAATACTTGGGCTATTAAGGGTGAGAGATGGGTAACTTCAGCTAATTTTTGAGCTAATTCTACCTGAGCAGAGGCAATTTTCCAGCGATGATTAGGCGATCGCATATCAATTAACAATTATCAATTAACAATTATCAATTATCACAGTAGGCGTAATTGACTTGATTTATTACTCGTCTGCAACTGTTTTTTTGATGACTTATCTATGTCATCCTCAGCCTCAAGGCTATTAGACCATGCTTCTTCCTCAGCAGCTAGTAACCTTTGTGCTGCTTCTAGCATATAACCAGAAATATCTTTGAGATCTTCCCGATTATCAAGATAAGTTTTTAATGCTTCCATTGGGTCAATACTGGCGCTTGAACCGAGTTCGGGTAAACGGGGTCGGGCTAACTGACTTACTAATTCTGCTTGAATACTATATGTATGAGCTTCACTTAAGGCTTGATGTATAGATGCTGTCTCAATTTCATCAAGTTGTTCAGAACGCAGTTTGTAAATTAATCGCACTACAGCGTCTTTAATATCTTTTTTACCTATTGCTTTGAGTAACGCTGCTTGTGGGTCATCTGAAGCAGATACGTCTACATCAATGGTGCGGAAGGTGCGGACTGGTAAAGGGCAGAATTCCCATTGAGCTTTGCCTTTTTCTAGCTCAAGTAATATATAGCCTTTATCTTCTTTTTCTTCAGAAAAATCAACTCGCTCAATACTACCTGGATAAATTACAGGGGGGTCGTTAGATTTATTGAGGTTTTGGTGGCGGTGAACATGACCTAATGCCACGTAGTCAAAGCAGGGACGAATCAGTAAGGATAGGGGAATAGTGAAGCCTTTACCCACTGCCAAAAAGCGTTCTGCCCCTAAATTGGCATTATCTGCCATTAAGTGAGCTAGAACAACTGTTGGCGCTTCTGGGTCTAAACGGCGAATTTCTCCTTCTAAGACGGGTTCGAGGCGGTCTATTAATAATTTATTAATTTCTGTCAGGGACAGATTTTCTGTTTCGGGTTTAGTTAGTAAAGCTGAACGAGTCAGCCAAGGAATGGTTAGTATCTGAACCATACCGTGACGGGTGGGGATGCGATGGGTGGCGATGCGATCGCCCACTACAAACCCAGGTACACCTAATGTACGATAGATACATAAACTCGCGCCACCTTGCCCTTGTGAATGCTGATCGTGATTTCCTACCAGTAATACAGTAGGAATTTGAGCATCAACTAAGCGGCGAAACTGACTAGCAAAGGCTTCCTGTACATAAGGTGGCGGCGTAGCATCAGGAAAGGCATCCCCACCAAATAATACTAAATCTACAGGTTCTGCGATCGCTTTATCAATACACAGCGACAGAGTTTTCATAAAATCCTCCAATCGCGTATTTAATCCTGTTTCTGGATTAATCCGTCCGTGGGAAAAACCGCTTCCCATGTGAATGTCGGATAGATGGAGGATTTTAATCATGGTTAGCTTTTAGCAATTAGCTGTTAGCTATTAGCTTATTCGTTAATTAAGTTAATAGCACTCACAATACACAAATTGTTATACCATTTTTCAAAATAATGCTAAAATATATCGACTCTAAACTATAATTTTACTGCTATGAAGTTGAAAACTTTACCGACTTTGTTATTAGCTACTGTCATGTTTAACATTTTTCAACCTAATATTTATGCTCAACCGTATCAAAATTTAACAGTTTCAGACGTTGAAAGATTTATTGCTAATACGGCTAAAAATAAAAAGTATAAGTGGAAGGTAGTTACCCGCTCAAAAAAAGTTAACCCAAAGACAGGTAAAATATTACAGATTGATTATGTAACAGTGCTTAGGAAAAACGAAATAATATTTGCTTACTTAGATTATTTTAAAAGTAATTCGATTACTGGGATTACAAGGAATATTGGCGATTGTAGTAAAAAAATAGTTCACAATATGATTTATAGAAAGGCAAACGGAAAATTAGTTACTATCAAAAGTAAAGAACGTATGAATAATTACTCCTATGACCTTTACTGTAAGTCTTAAAATTTTACACAAACGATTTTTTGAAAATGGTATAACTATCAATTATCAGGAGGCAGGGTTCCTCTAACAATCGTTCCCAGGTTCAACCTGGGAACGAGTTCAACTAGCTGAAAGCTAATTGCTTAAATGTGAATTCCACACTCAGTTTTATCACTTCCACGCCAACGACCAGCGCGTTCGTCTTCACCTTCTTTTACTTGGGTGGTAATTGGTTCGTCGCCAATGCTGGGATAACCTTGGTCATGGAGTGGGTTATAAATTACATCATGCTCAAATACATAAGCCCAACTTTCTTTACGAGTCCAACTAGCTAAAGGATTAACCTTCAAACGACCATTTGAATCTAACTCAAATACTGGCATCTCAGCGCGAGTTACAGCTTGGTCGCGACGACGACCTGTAATCCATGCAACTGTATTCAGTTCAGCTAGACCCCGTTGCAGAGGTTCAATCTTAGTAATATCGTGGAATTTGGCAATATCTGTATCCCAAAGTGCTTCACCATGTTTGGCTGCAAACTCTTCGCGGGAATTTACGTCTGGTGTTTTGTAAACTTTTAAATCCAGATTGTAGATTTCTTTACTTTTGGCAACAAGTTCCAAACTTTGTGGGAAGTGGTAGAGTGTGTCGAGAAACATCACTGGCACTGGGATGGCTGGTTTAAGTTCTCGATATAGAATATCCGTAATCACCATGTCATCCACATTAAAGGCGCTTGTCTGCACAAATCCGCTAGGGATATTCTCTACACACCAACGCAGAATCTCTTTTGGATATGCCTTATCAAATCTTTTGTTCAGGGCATCCAGGTCAATTTGAGAAATTTGAACCGCCGATGTTGTGGAGTGGGTCATGAGTAGGTGTTTAGTCTAACCGCATCTTGAGTATAGTCAATTATACCTTAGAAACAGCTTTTCAGATCTTGAGCAACATCCATGATTTATTTTTTATCTATGCTAAATATTCGCTCAGGTAAACAATTGAGTAGACTACTCTCTTCCCACCCAAAGAATATTTATTTTTATAACCGCCAAGACGCAAAGAACGCCAAGGAAGAAGAAGAATATGATCGGTAATCTTTTAGTGGGAAGGAAGTAGCAATTTTTATAATTAATTTTCTTGATCTGTAAACTGAGATATACATCAAAAAAATGTACTGTTTAAAAAGCCTGTAATGTCAAGCAATAAGTTCAAAGAAGGTGTGATTGAATGCGGTTAATACTTTATAGCAAAGTTGGTTGTCACCTCTGCGAAGGGTTACAAGAAAAGCTAGAACAAGTCCAAGGTATTGAAGTTGAGTTAGAAGTCAGAGATATCAATAATCGTGATGAGTGGTTTCAAGCTTATCAGTATGAGGTTCCGGTGTTATATCGGGAAAAAGACGGTAGAGAGGAACAACTTCCACGTCCTTCTCCCCGTGCTAGTGTGCGACAGTTGGAGCAAATGTTACAGAAATATCAATAAAGAAATGGTTAACAATAGGCGCAGGAGATCTGTGTGAGGATTTGTTGACATGAAGTTACGAGAGTTATTAGAAACTGTTCCTAATTTGTTG
>JBARVL010000309.1:0-6287 GCA_049646245.1 Crinalium sp.
TGATGCCGAGGCGGAAGATGGCGGCAGCAGCACCTCAGAATGAGGAGTTGCGGTCATTGAGGGGCAGCAGAAGGAAAAATAGTAAAAATTTTAATTTTTGTTACTATCTCTAATTGTCATATATTACCGAAGATTGTGGGTTTAAAGCCCCGTGCTTCAGCACGGCTTTTCTTCAAGGTATCTAAATAAATATAACATTTTAGTATACTAAGTACGGGAAGACCCAAAGTTTAGGCAAAGTTTATCTTGCAGAAACTCAATAAATCTTGAAAGAAAGGGAAGTTATTGAACCAGGATCAGGGTTAGATTTAAAAGTCATTGAGTAAGTCAGTTAGGTTATTGCACGATCGCCATAAATTATTTTTAGGATAGGCTCTTATAAGTGAGAATTTATGGGATCAATTAATAATTGAGTAGAAAAAAGCAGTGCCTGAAAAAATGTTAATGGAAAATCAAGTGTCTGAAGTATTTACTATGACAGTGATAGGACAAATTGTCACCCAAGTAGATACGGGTGATATGGCGATCGCTACCTTAGAAAAAACCAGCTTGCGTGTTAATCCTCATCCCAATTTTCCGTTACCTACAGGTATACAACTATGGTACGTTTTACCCGCAACTGATTCGACAGCACAAATATCAGGAGTGCGTATCCTGGGTTATGAACCTTTCCATGATCAACCACAAGGCTGTTGGTTCACAGGTAGGGTAATTCAAGTAAGCAAACGCAACACTCAAGTATTATTCAAAGTATCATTTGTTGGTCAAAAAGACCTGAAAATTACCTTATTATCAGCACTCCCAGAAATGAAATCTGGTGAGTTGTGGCGAGTCAATGCGGTCTACCTTGAAAATTATTTATATATTACACAAGCAGAACCAAAAGACGTAACTACCTCTAAAAAATCACAATCTGCTGATTCTGTACAACCATCCAACCCAGTCCCAGTAATTGAAACAGTTAAACGCATTGTTCACGGAAATACTACCTTAGAACAACCATACTCTTCTAGGGTACTTACAGAAACATGGCAAGAAACAACAGCACGACTTTTAGCAATTGCTAAACAAGCTCTCCACGCTCAAACAAGTCAAACTCAATGGGTTTTTTCCTCCCCTATACAGCGAGGTAAACTTTGGGAATGGGAAGCTGTTTTATCTGATTCAAATGCCCTGAAATCACGCGACGATTCGCCAGAAGTATTGAGAGCAAGGATTCAAGTAAATCCTTACACTGAAGAAGCTAAGGTACTATGGTTCGATAATGGGTTTAATCATGTAGAAAATGCTGATTTAGAAACTACAACCGATACAGAATACCCACACATAAATCGCCTAATTGTCACACCATTAGGCGCTGCTAGAAGTATCGGTGCAAGTTGTTTTCGAGTATTAATTGGTCCTTATGAAATTGTCCTTGATGCTGGTACTAGACCAAAAGGCAGTAACCCCTTACCAGCATTTGAACATTTAAAAAATCCTAACTTAATCTTAATTACCCACGCCCATCAAGATCACATTGGGGCATTGCCTGTATTCCATCAACGTTTCCCTGCTACTCCCATGATTTGTACTGCGGGAACTAGGGAAATTGCTCATGTCATGTTAACTGATTGTTTAAAAGTACAACAATCCAATGAGGATTTTGAGCAATTATTTGATGAAATTGATTTAGACCAAACATTATTCCAACTGCAAACTCAATCCGTAGGTCAAGATTTTGAACCCCTACCTGGATTAAAAGTACGGTTTATCCACGCAGGGCATATTGTTGGTGCAGCTTGTGTTTATATTAGATATGGAGAAAGAAGTCTTTTATATACAGGCGATTACAACACTACTAATAGTAGAACGACCGACGGGTTAAGACTTGCTGATTTGCCACAAGCAGATATATTAATTACTGAATCTACTTATGGTGCAGATACTCACCCATCTAGAAAAGCTCAAGAAACCGAATTATTACAAGCTGTTGCAGAAGTTGTATCTCATGGCGGTAATGTACTAATTCCGGCTTTTGCTTTAGGACGCGCCCAGGAAATCATTTTAGCAATTCGTACCAGTGCCTTATTCCATAAGTTAAAAATTCCTGTATATATAGATGGTTTAGTTAGGGCGGTTACAGATGTATTTCGAGATCATATAGATTTCTTACCTGGAAGCGTACAAAACTTTGCTCTTCAACAAGAACCCTTTTTTGACCCAAATGGTAAACCGCCAATTATACCCATCGGTCATCCTAGAGAGCGTCCATTAGCAATAGCCAAACCTTCAGTAATTATTGCTAGTTCGGGAATGCTTAGTGGTGGAGCTAGTGTTTACTATGGTCAAGCATTATTAGAAAGAGATAATGCGGCGATATTTATTTCTGGTTATACCGATGAAGAATCTCCTGGTCGTTTTCTGCAAGCCTTACAGAAAGGGGATGAAGTTGAAATCGAAGGTAAAAAATTAACAGTACGCGCTACTGTCAGGCGGTTTAATCTTTCAGCCCATGCTGATAAGGTTGGCTTGACACAAGTTATTCATCGAGTTAATCCCAAACACCTGATTTTAATTCATGGCTCGATGAATGCTTTGCAGGAACTTTCCCATACTGGAGATTTGAGGGATAAATATTTTATTCATATTCCCGCAGTTGGTGAAGAAATTGAGTATGGTGCTGTACCAGAACAAGTAAGTAATCGTCAGTTAAGTAAGATCGAAAATACTCAAGAGTTTGAGGTGACGGTTGAGGCAGAAGTTGAAGGTGCATGGCTACGCATTCCTGAGTCGGTATTAAGCGATCCGAGGTGGGAAAATTTGAGTGCAACGGGTGTGTTAAAAGCTAAGTGGAGTGGTGGGCGCTTGACTTTGAGTGCAGTTTCCAGGGCTGAAACTGCGATCGCATCCGCAAGAGCTAGTGGTGAAGATTGTTGTGCGGTGTGCCAATTTTTTAATGATAAAATCTGTCAGTCCTCTGTTAGTCCGTTATTTTCTCTTCAAGTAGATCCTCGTGGTAAGTGTATGGAATTTCAACGCCAGCCTGAATTTGAGCAAGATTTAATTTCCTTTGACCAGGATTTAGATGAGAATTGCGATAACTTGGATTTAATTTAAGTTTTAAAATGTTTGGTGCAGTAGCCCTATCAAACAAAACGCAAACAATCGCGAATCTAATCAAGAATCCGTAGCCACAAAAGTTTAATGGCTAAGTAGCGATTAATTCATACGTTATGATCGGGCAGTGTTAAACTACTATAAAAAGGAAATTTTAAGTAATGGAAAATACAGTAGTTGATAAAATCTTCCGCGATGCCGATGGCAATATTGTTATTGCACAGCCACCAAACTTACCGCTTATTATCTGGGGTGTAACTAGCTTACTTGAGCTAATTTTCACAACTGGCAAAGTTAATATTGGGTTAGACGCATTAGCTTTTGGTTCCTTGTTCACTTGGGCGTGGCAGGAATTATTTGAAGGTGTTAATTATTTTCGTAGAGCGTTAGGTTTTATTGTGCTTATTGGTTTGCTCGCCTCAAAAATCTACTTGACTGCAATTAAATAGCGATCGCCACCCAGACATTAAGTATTTAGTCAAATCTGTTATTCCAGTACTGGAAGAGTATTTCCCATAGCTATATCTGAGTATCGTACTAGCATTTGTGCTGATTTCCTCAAGTCGCACCCCGCTTCAAGATGCGATCGCATAAATACAGCCTGAGAAAAGCATTTAGGATATTAAGGAGAGGCTTCAGGTGTGGCGGTGGTAGGTTCGGGTTCGGGTTCGGGATTTTTAACAGTAAGGTTGAGTTGATAATCAGTTGATTTTGAACTATTAGAAACTACTACAATTTCGTAGTAACCAGATTCAGGTAGGGTTCCAGACCAACTTTTTTCCCGTGAATCTTCTAGGATTTTTGTTGTACCAGTTGGGCTATAAATTGACAAGAAAGTTTTACCGCCGTCTTGCAACTGCACTTCCATTATTTGGTCTTGACTTAGTTGGGCAATATAAGCTTTACCTTGTCCTGGTTTCAGGTTGCTACTAAGAGTTTTGCTAGTAGTGCCTGGATCAAAGATAATTCTTTCTAGGGTAGTTCCAGATTGCAAGGCTTGCACTTGTTCAAACATGACGGCTTGCCAAATTTGACCTAGTGGTTGATTGAGGAAATTATCAAAATTTAGTTTAAGTGTATTGGCAGAATAATCTGAAAAGATAGATAAGTATTGAGCATCAGTTAAATCATAGAGGGCGCGGCTGCTGAGGCGTAATTTATTGACTGCCAGTTTCCAACGATCGCGATCTCTACTATTATAATTACCCATACCCCGACGCGCTTCTGCACTCAGGTTTGCTTGTTCTAATTTATCGAGCAAGTCAGCAGCAATTTTATCCCAACGTTCCCGCCATTGCTCATCGTCTATACCGTTGCCTAAATTTCTACCTCGCTGGCTAGGATATTTGCTCCAAAATGCTTGATTTACTACACCTACATAGAAGCTGCTATTAATACCTACTTGAGTACGTCGTTGTTGTAGTGCTTGCTTGCGCTGCCTTTCTTCCGGTGTAAACTGTGGCAATATTGGTTGTGGTTCATCCACCGTAGGAGAAGCACTGGGTGAAATAGTTGGTTCAGGTGATGGGGGGATATTTCCTTGATTTGAGTTGGAATTTATCCAAGCGTTCCCACCTAACCAGCCAATTCCACCAGCAATAGCCAGAATAAAGCACACCAGTACAATTTTTCCAAATATATTTAAAGAATTACTATTTGGTTGAGTTTGTACTGATACTGGTATGACAACGGGTGAATTAGGTTGCTGGTGATAGTATTGAGGCTGTGAATACCCTTGTCCTGCTGGGTTGGGTGAAATAGCCATCGTAGCTTCTGTTACTACTGGTGCTGGTGGTGGTGATATTGGTAATTGAGTGGTAGGGTAGCTAATAGGCGGTTGATGAAGAGTAAGGGCTTGCAGGACTTGTTGTGCAGATTGAAAGCGATCGCCTAATATTGGCTGTAGCATTTTAGTCAGCACACTATTTAAAGTAGGGCTGAGAGTAACATCTTTTGACCAATCCCAAGTAGCTGTTTGCTGGTTAATTAATTGTTGGGGTTCTTTCCCTGTTAGTAATACTAAAACTGTTACTGCTAAAGCATATAAATCACTGTGAGGAAATACTATTCCTCTTTGCATTTGCTCAGTTGGGGCATATCCTACTTTACCTAGTCGAGTAGGCATTAAAGTGGGAGCATTTGCGATCGCACCTTGATTATATTGAGATTCAATAGTCGCAGCAATTTGTTTAACTCCCCCAAAATCAATTAATACTGGTAGCCCGTCAGAACTACGCAGCATCAAGTTATCTGGAGAAATATCGCGGTGAATTACTCCCAGAGAGTGGATGTAATCTAATACTGGGAGAATTTGGAGTAATAATTGGGTTACTTCTGGTTCACTAAACTTTAACCCCTGACGCTTACGTGCTTCTAGCAGCGCCTTATAATTTTGCCCATCTACATAATCTTGTACTAAAAATAAGTACCCAGTACCATTAGTGTTATAGCGAAACATCTCCCTAAAATGGGGAATCTGGGGATGTTGTAGCTTATAAAGTACTCCCGCTTCCCGTTCAAATAATTCCTCCGCTTTTTGTAAAGCGTAGCTACCTTGCACTTGGGGAGCGAATTCTTTTAATACGCAAGGTTCATTAAAACGGTTACGGTCTTGGGCTAGATAGGTGCGTCCAAAGCCACCGTGTCCGAGTTCGCGTATAATCTGATAGCGGTCTCCCAAAACTGACCCAACTGCTAAACTGTTGGCACTGGGCAGACTCAACTGTTCGCCACACTGCTGACAAAAGCGACTACCAGCAGAATTTTCGTGTCCTTTGCTGCAATATATGGGCTTCATTAAGGGCGGGCTTTTAAACACGGTTTTAGTTAGGGTATAACAAATTTAGTACTATTTAACAAATTCAACTACAACATCAAAAAAAATTAGATTTATATTTTTTTTAACGCAAAGGACGCAAAGGAAGAGCGCAAAGGGCGCAAAGGATTATATAAACTTTTACTCAGTGGTTTAATGTTTCTTTATTCAACTACACCAATAAATGGGTATTTTCCAGAAATTTATAATTTGTATTGTCAGTTATTGCTAACTTGCATCCACCATCCACTCAGGAAAATCAACATTAATCTGTTTACTCCCTTCCCACTATGGCGAATACCTATTTTATAAACCGCCAAGACGCAAAGAACGCCAAGGAAGAAGAAGAATATAATCGGTAATCTTTTAATGG
>JBARVL010000310.1:0-17647 GCA_049646245.1 Crinalium sp.
AGCCATGCACAACTGCTGGATAAATTCAAGACTGCTGTATGACATCAGATAGGGATAGTATCAACGAACTGCATACCCAGATTCAGTACCGCCTGATCGAAAAGCTCTCCGAGTCAGAGCGACGCTATCGGGAATTAGTGGAGAATCTGCGCGAGATCGTCTTCAAATGCAACCAGGTAGGAAAGCTAACATTTTTAAACCGAGCCTGGAGCGAGACACTGGGCTATAGTCAAGCAGAATCATTAGAGCGATCGCTCGTTGATTTTCTTCACCCAGAAGACCGAGAAATCGGTTTCGCCTTAATCTCGCCATCTTCTAGCCAGAACGCAGTAGATAAAACTACCCCCTTGACTAGCGAAACTACAACAGCCAGTACAGAACTGCGTTTTTATCACAAGAATGGCGAATTACTTTGGCTGGAACTATCTGGTAGCTATAACAGCAAAGAAGGTTTATCCGGCTCATTAATCGACATCACTGAACGCAAGCAAGCAAAGAAACTTTTAGAAGATTATAGCCACACCCTAGAAGAAGAAGTTAAAGAGCGCACAGCCCAACTATCCCAAGCTAACGCTGAGATTATCGGACTGAACGAGCGTCTTAAAGCCGAAAACCTCCGCATGAGCGCTGAACTAGCAATCACGCGGCAATTGCAACAAATGATCCTACCTAAAGATAACGAACTCAGTGAAATTGAGGGGTTAGAAATTGCTGGTTTTATGGAGCCAGCCGATGAAGTAGGTGGCGACTACTACGACGTAGTGAAGCACGATGGCAGAGTAAAAATTGGTATTGGGGATGTCACAGGACACGGCTTAGAAAGCGGTGTTTTGATGATTATGGCACAAACAGCAGTGCGTACCCTACTAGCCAATAATGAAACTGACCCAGTTAACTTTTTAAACGTAGTCAACCGCACGCTGTACGATAACGTCCAGCGCATGAATTCTGATAAAACTTTAACTCTGTGTTTATTAGATTATCACGATCGCACCCTGCATTTAAGCGGACAACATGAAGAAATGCTTGTGGTGCGGAATGGGGGAGTAGTTGAGCGCATTGACACCATAGATTTAGGTTTTCCAATTGGGCTAGAACCAGATATTAGCGACTTTGTTGCTGAAACTCAGGTGCATTTGAACCCAGGAGACCTAGTGGTGCTTTATACCGATGGCATAACCGAAGCAGAAAATATTGCTAAAGTGCCATACGGACTAGAGCGCCTTTGTGAGGTAATTCAGAATAACTGGCAAAGTTCCGCAGCAGAAATCAAACAGATTGTAATTGAAGACGTGCGAGAGCATATTGGCGAACAGAAAGTATATGACGACATCACGTTGCTAGTACTCAAACAACAATAAGTGACAAAGGATAATTTTATAAATATGGCTCAAATATTCGGAAACTTCAGTGATAATTTGCCTAACGGTCAAGAATACTTGACTGTTGTATTTGCTCCTAGCTCTGCTCCCCTGAAGCAACGTTGGCAAAACAATAGTCTTTCTGCCGATTTTATAGCAGAATATTTTGCTAATTTTTTTCCTGAGACTACAGAAAACCATATTGAAACCAGCCTGAAAGCCGAGGTCAAGAGTGCTGTTAGCTTCATTTCTAATGAATTATTAGAAAATGCCATGAAGTTTAATGACGACACCTTGCAGCAACCTGTAACTATGACCCTGCAAATGTATAGTGATAAACTGGTTTTTCTCGCTACTAACAGTGTTAATTCCCAAAGTACAATAAAATTTAAAGAATTTATTGAAGAATTAATTACGTCTGACCCCAGCGATTTTTATATTAATCAATTAGAAAAAAATGCCGAAGACGAGATGATTGGTAGCTCAGGGTTAGGATTTCTCACTATGATCAATGATTATTTAGCTAAATTAGGCTGGAAGTTTGAGACGATGAAAAAAGAGCCGCCAGTTGATACAGTAACGACAATGGTGGAGTTGACTGTATATCAACTACATAGCTCATCAATATCCCAAGAGTTAGAAACTTATGCAAATTAAAACTGAAGACTATAGCATCGACTACGACTCAGGCACCACGACAGTAATTTGTCAAGGTTCACTCCGGTTAGGCGGTATGGAAGAGTATGAGCCAATTATGCAAATTCTCAATAATGTCGTTGACTCAGAACCACCCAAAATGACTTTGAATTTACAGTCCTTAGAATTCTTAAATAGTTCAGGGATAAATGTCTTATCCAAATTTGTGATTAAGGTACGTCAGAAAGGCAATATAAAAATGGTTGTTCAAGGATCTAAAAAAATTCCCTGGCAAGGGAAGTCTTTGAAGAACTTACAACGCTTAATGCCTTCTTTACAGCTTGAATTTGAATAAAGACACTATATAGTTAGAACTATAGCTGATATCTCTTCCCCCCCTTTGAGCAGGGCTGTTTCATTCTCAAGAAATAAGAATTTTGTAGGGGTAGCGCCCCCGTGCCTACCCCGCACCAGTAACTGCTAGGCGTTTGGGGCATCGGGGCAACCACGGGGGCATCGGGGCAACCACGGGGGCATCGGGGCAACCACGGGGGGATTGCCCCTACAAAAAATGAAACAGCCCTGCCCCTTTGAGGGGGGTAGGGAATTAAAAATCATAAATTAGCAAATTTGTCAATAAATTATCTGTAATTCCTCACCAGTTATTAGTAGTAGTTATTTCAATTAACTTATCTATATAAAATTTATAATTCCTTCCCTCAGCCTATGCAGGAAAAACAACCATCAACAGAAGAACTGCTGCTAGAGATAGAAAGGTTGCGCCAAGAACTAGAAGCAGCAAGGGCGGAGAAGGCAGACTTGGAAATTTTGCTAGAAAATACCACAGAACACTCTGATTTGGTTGAATCCAACTTAGAACAAAAAGCAGAGGAGGTAGTGCGAGAAAGTCAAAAAATGGACAAACTCAAAGATGAGTTTTTAGCCAATACTTCCCATGAACTCCGCACTCCCCTTAACGGTATTATCGGAATTGCCGAGTCACTAATTGATGGTGCTACTGGAGAACTCCCTGAACAAACAATTGCCAATCTAGCAATGATTGTATCTAGTGGCAAAAGATTAGCTACTTTGGTAAACGACATCCTTGATTTTTCTAAACTAAAACACCATAGTCTAGAACTGCAAATCCAGCCTGTAGGAATGCGAGAAATAGCCAATGTAGTTTTGACAATTTGTCAACCTCTTACTCGCAATAAACCTTTGCAGTTGATTAATCAAATCTCACCAGAGATTCCACTGGTAGATGCGGATGAAAATAGGGTGCAACAAATTCTACACAATTTAGTTGGTAATGCGATTAAGTTTACTGATTCTGGTGTAGTAGAAGTCTCGGCTAATGTACATAAAGATATGTGGTTAGCCGTTTCAGTAAAAGATACTGGTATCGGTATCCCATCGAATAAATTAGACCGTATTTTTGAATCTTTTGAACAAGCTGATGGCTCGACCGCAAGGCTCTACGGTGGCACAGGTCTGGGTTTAGCTGTCACCAAAAAGTTAGTAGAACTACACGGAGGAGAAATTAAAGTTGAATCTAGAGTTGGTAAATGGTCACGATTTACCTTTACTTTACCAATTTCTACTAAAATTGCCAAGCCCATCTTGGTAAATAATCAATCTCAAATAAATTTGGAAAATTTAGCTTTAAAGGCAGAAACTGAACTGCCACTGTTTAACTTAAATAAGTCTCCAAGTTCTCCATTAAGTAATCAATTTAGAATTCTGATAGTAGATGATGAACCAATTAATATTCAAGTTTTGATCAACCAATTATCTTTAGAAAATTATGAGATCACATCATTAGACAATGGCATAGAAGCTTTAGAATTAATTCAACAAGGATTCAAACCAGATCTAATTCTTTTGGATGTAATGATGCCCAAAATGACGGGCTATGAAGTTGTTAAACATCTGCGAGAAGTTTTTCCAGCAAATGAACTACCCATCCTACTTTTAACCGCTAAAGACCAAGTTTCCGATATAGTAGAAGGCTTTATCGCTGGAGCCAATGATTATTTAAGTAAACCAATTTCTAAAAATGAACTATTAGTGAGAATTAAAACTCATCTGCAACTTTCTAAAACAACCTTAGCCTACAGTCGCTTTGTTCCTTATGAATTTTTAAAATTTCTAGGGCATGAAAGTATCGTTGACGTAAAATTGGGCGACCAAGTACAGCAAGACATGACAATTTTGTTTGCTGACATTTGTTCATTTACTACTTTGTCAGAAGAGATGACACCTAAAGAAAATTTTGATTTTATAAATTCTTATTTAAGTGTAGTGGGTCCCGTCATCCGTAGGCATGGAGGTTTTATTGACAAGTATATTGGCGATGCCATCATGGCTTTATTTCCTGAATCGGCTGAAGATGCCTTACACGCCTCTATCGAGATGATTGAGCAATTGTCTATGCTGAATATTGAAAGGAAAAAAAAGAATTTATTGCCCATCAGAATTGGTATTGGCATACATACAGGTAGTTTAATGCTAGGCACAATTGGCGAACATGAGCGCATGGAAACGACCGTTATTTCTGATGCGGTAAATATGGCATCTCGCATGGAAGGATTAACAAAACTTTATGGTGCGGGTATTATGCTCAGTGTAGAAACTCTTTGTCAGCTAGATGATCCCGGAAAGTATGAACTGCGGTTTTTAGGTCGGGCTAGGATGAAAGGTAAAAAATACTTAGTTTCCGTGTTTGAAGTTTTTCAGGGAGATCCACCTCATGTAAGCGCACTTAAAAATAAAACTCGTACTGAATTTGAACGAGCAGTTCATTTGTATGAAACTAAAAAGTTTATCCAAGCGTTGCCAATTTTTCAATCAGTTTTAAGAATTAATCCTGAAGACAAAGCAGCCAAAGTTTTCATTCAAGGTTGTGAAAAAATGCTAAAATTTGGAGCAGCCGAACTCTGGGATGATATTGAATATTTGGAAGCAAAATAATGAGCAAACTTTTGTAACTATTTCTATTTAAATTGGGGGCAGCAATCTACATAACATCAACTTAAAAAAAAGCAACAAGCGAGAGCAGTGTAGCGATGTATATTAAAATTCCTCAAACATTCGGGTATTTCTGTGAAGATCTCCTAGTTAGTCAGCAATCTTTGGCTATTAAATTTTCTCCTACATCCATTCCTCTTAAAAAGCTTTGGCGAAACAATGGGTTGTCGGCTAACTTTATTGCTGATTACTTGACGACTTTTTTTCCTTGCGAAAGTCCAAATCCAGAAACTAACGGAGAACAAGAAGTAAAAAGCACTGTGAGTTATATTGCTAATGAGTTATTAGAAAATGCCATGAAGTTTAACGCTCCCGACTCTGGTTATCCGATCAGCTTTGGACTCCACTGGCATAGTAGCGGAATTGTCTGTTTTACCAATAATGCTGTTAACCTAGAATCGGCAGGAAAATTTCAAGCATTAATTGAAAATTTGATGAATTGTGACCCAGCCGAGTTATACATTAGTCATTTAGAAAAAAGCATGGAGGACGAAAGCCATAAAACCTCAGGATTGGGTTTACTTACTTTAATAAATGATTATTCAGCAAAAATTGGTTGGAAGTTTGAAAATTCTTCTAATAGTGCTGAACTTATCACCGTTAGCACTATGGTTGAGTTAACAATATATTAGCTATAAGCTAAATAAGGCGAAATACAAGTTGGTGTTGTTTTTGTTGCCACCTCTACAATTGTTGGACGTATATCTGGTGCTGCTTGTGAAGATGCCATCTGTTTTTCAACATTATGGGGAGGTCTGTGGCTTAAATAGAGAACTCCTTTATAAATTAAATCGCAAATTACGGCGCGATTTGATGTAAATTCATGGCTTGACCAATCAGGTTGAAATTGGGTAATAAAGATCATCAGTTGGTAAGTTTTTTCATTAATTTTGTAAGTAGTGAAATAGGGATTATCGACCGCAAAAATCTCGATATTATTCTCTTTCGAGGTAGAATATGTGGGATTAATTTCCCTCCTGAACCTAATATCAGGATTTAAGTTTAAGAATAAGTGAGAATTTCCTGATTGATTAACTAATGTTCGTTGAGTAAAATATTGTTTTACCTGTTGATGAATAGGAACTAATGGATTATGGATGGTACGACGATAATAAGACCCATTTTGGTTAGCTGGTAAACGACAAATCAGAATATATCCAAAATTTATGGTTCTTATACCATTTTTTTGGAAGTTGGTGAGCCATTTATCCAAATCACTATTGTATTTATCAAAAGATTGATTAAAAGGCGCATGAGCGTGGGGAACATTAAACAACATAGTGTCGCGATCGCCCGTAGATAAAACTAACTTGTCAGCAGCGCCCCCGATCCACCATTTTTCTAGTTTTGCTTCATATTGGTCTACATCTACTAAATCGCTAACAATAAACAATCTGCCGTCCGGTGCTAGATGTTCGGCACTTCCTTTGATGATATGTGCCAATATCTCCTCACCCTTAAAACCACCGTCACGGAAAAGCAAACTATGATCTGGACTAGCTACGAAAGGAGGATTAGCTAAAATTGTGTTAAATAGATAACCTTTAACTGGTTCATACAGATTGCCTAGATGAAATTGAATGTTCTCAATTCCATTTAGTTGTGCATTAAATCGAGCAAAACGAATAGCACGTTCATTAATATCTACACTTGTGACAAAGTTGGCATAACGACTGGCCATTAATCCCTGAATTCCTGCTCCACAACATAAGTCTAAGACATGATTTACTCTATGACGAGGAGCAGTATTAACTAAGCCAGTACTGTCTAAACCGATATAAGTAACTTGCTCTTCATTGAGTTTATCTTCTTTTCTGAGCAAGAAACGGTGGTCTGTTGCTATGTATATATTTTCTTGACAGTAAATATCAATTTGCGATCGCCATTCTTCTCCTCGATTAATTAAAACCCCCAAATTCATCAACGCGGTAAATAACTCCTCCCCAAAAAGTTCCCGTACTCTCATTTCTGGTAAGGAAGCTTGGATCAGGAATAACCTAATTAAATCCCCTATATCGGTGTGTGGCAGTAAATATTGATCGTAATAGAAAAAATAGGTAGGTTCAATTAGTTGTTGAGACTGTACCCCAAGTATCCCACAAATATTTGAGTCAGTATAGTTAGCCTTGAATAAACGCTCCTGAAAATTTTGCAGTATTGCACGTAAATCAAAGTCCGGCTGGGCAAATGGCGCTAAAGTTTGCTCCGATAATGATGTTAACTCATTCGGCTTTGGAAGTTTTTCTAAATAATTTTGTTGAGGTTGAAGATTATATTTCTTGAGTTGTTCTACTGCCCACTTTAAGCGTTGCTTAAACTCAAAGTTAGTTAGACCTAACTCAATTCGCATTTGTTCTTGCCATTGTTCGGGGATGTTTGAGAATATGGCAATAAATAAATCATTCTCAACCTTTACATACCGAAGGAATGATTTGTTCAAATCTTTAGTAAGTCGATTGAACTTTTGGATCATTTCTTCTGGAGGGCAATCTAATAGTGCTAGTAAGAACTTAACTTCATCAAGTGTATATGTCGTAGGCTGTACTTGATTTTGTAAATCTACAAGGGTAGATTTTGAAAGTGGGTCTAGCAGTAAAACTACATTTTTTGAAAGCTGGGTTCTTAGAGGCGCGTAAAAGGGAGTATCAGGAAATAAAATGCTGGTTTCTTTATACTGTGCGCCGATATTAGAAAGCTTTTGCAACTCCTCTGTTGTCCAAGGACATCCAGTATTTTCTCCCAAAAATATAGCTTGATCTAATTTCTCCATTAAATCAGTTACATCTGGCATTTTTGTAGATAAAGCTTGGGGCATTGGCTGATCCACAACTTTAGCTAGGTGTTCTTGATAGCTACGAATAGGAGTAGAACGCTTGGAAATCCAAAAATTTTCAATCGCTAAATAATCAATATCTGTTGAAAGAAAAGTCTCAATTGCTTCTTCTGGTGTTTCTACAATCGGTTGTCCGGCGACATTAAAACTGGTGTTCAGTAAGACAGGTGGACCTTGCCTAATTTCGGTTAGTTGCTTACAAATATGATAAAAATAGTTGTTATCCTGTTCTGTAACTGTCTGCACTCGACCTGTACCATCAACATGATTAGCTGCCGGAAGTACTTTTTGGTATTCAGGTTTAATTGGTGCAATCAGTAACATGAAAGGTGCAGCTACTTTTAAATCAAAGACTTGATTTAAATCTTCTACAGGAATAACTGGTGCAAATGGTCGGAAAGGTTCGCGGAATTTAACGCGCGAGTTAAGAATATCTTTCATCCGTTCAAATGTCGGATCGACAATAATTGAACGATTACCTAATGCCCTTGGACCGTATTCACAACCACCTTCAAAGCGGGCGACAATATTTCCCTTGGCGATCGCTTCCGCACTCCGCCTAATAATCTCTGTGTCTATTAATTCTTCTATTTCAACATCAGATGCAAATTTAGCCAATGCCTGGGTTACTCTATCTTGGCTATAGCGACGACCCAGTGCAGCACTTACTAATTTAGGTCTTTTTTGACCTCCATCAATGGTATTATATGCCCAATAAGCACAACCTGCCGCAATCCCATTATCTCCAGCAGCAGGGAAAATAAATACATCATCTAGTTCTAACTGTTGCAAAATTTGGTAATTAGCAACAGCATTTAATCCTACACCACCAGCTATACAAAGTTTCCGTAAGCCTGTTTCTTTTACAGCCAAAGAAACTATATGTACTAAAGCTTTTTCTAGTTCTGTTTGTACTTTATAAGCTAAATCAACTAAATATGGACGTAAATACGGTAGTCCTTCTTTAGTGTCGTAGTATTTCTCTATTGCTGCTACTTCTAAAAATATATCGTAGGCAGATATTTCTAAACTATAGGAATTGGCTTTTGTGCGTATCCAAGGATGTAGATTAGGTTGTTCTTTCCCATAAGGAGCAAGACCCATTAATTTTCCAGCTTCAGGGTAGCTGAAAGAATTACTAATCTTACTAACAAATCCTACTTTTCGTGCAATATATTCATAGATAAAACCCAGTGTTGAGATTCCCGCTAGGTGTGCAGCCACAGTCTCACTGTGCAGCGTAGAAATTGTTTGACCTCGACCTTCGTAGAGAGTATAAGATTCTGTACGCCGATCTTCACTGGTGCTACCAGTTGCGTCAACAACCAAGATTAGTGCTTCTTCAAAACCCGACGGCCAAAAAGCTGAGTAAGCATGAGCTAAATGATGGCTAGGAATCGAGTTAACTTTGGTGGCAAATTCTTTAGGTAGTACGCGACGCAAAATATCGGGAGCAAAATCTCTCCCAGGCATATTCGGTGTGATCGATGCTAAATCAGATAAGTCAATGTTGCAAGCATCTAGACAGTAACGAATTGATTCGTGTGGTACTTGTATTTGATCGGCTACTCCTGGCGCTTGTAGCATAAAACCTACACTATGCTTATGCCGATCAAGTCTTTCTTGTTCGATCGCTACTACTATTTCTCCATCAGCAACTATCGCCGCCGCGCGATCGTGTCCTAAATTCAGTCCTAAATGGTAAACGGTCATAAGCTCTAAATATTTTACCCTTTATTATTTTTAAAATAAGGTTTATAGTATTCGGTAAGGCTTAATAGCTATTATCTTTCACCTTTGTTAAGTCCCAACACTGTTACTTATGTTACCTTGTTGGGGTGTTTAATGTATGACATTAACAACTTACAATCAAGACGCTATGCAAAATCATACCTCCTAAACAATACTTATTCCTTACTTATTATTGATAACAAACAATCTGCACTCTGTATAATTCGATCTTAAGGCTATACAATGGCAAGGCTTTTCTGATTAGCTCAGGAAAGCAACGCTTACTTTAATTTATTAGCCTAATATGATTTTAGTATGTTAGCTTTGCGATCAGCCACTATCCCAAGCCATCTGCTAACTCAAGTGGCGATCGCGGCTAACTATAAAATAAACATATTGGATAAATATTACCTCTATCGGGTGGAGTTGTGTTCATAACTCAGTTGTCTGAAGGGAATAGAGAACTTGAGTTCAGGGGGACAATACTAAAAATTTGCAATTCTAATACATAATGCTTTCTCATCGCTCTTACCTGATGTAACTCTGTTATCCTTATATTCAACAGATTTTGGTCACATCCGTATAAATCTGTAGAAATCGCTAGATCATAACCGAGATTCTGGCTAAATCCAACAACATCTTCAGACGTTTGTTTTATATCATTGTGTTCTTAACGAGATTTCAACAATTTTTACAGACAAGTTTTAGGATAATAATGAGGCAAAATATTTTTACAATTGCTTTAGCTCCGAAGATGTCACAGAGCAGTGAAGCACAGAGTTATGAGAATCAACTAAGTGCAAAAATAGACAGTCTTTATGCGGAAGTTGCCCGACTTAAGGAACAAAACCGTGATTTAGAAATTGCCCTACAAGCCACTACTGAACATGGCGATCTCATGGAAGCCGAGTTACAGGAGGCTAACAAGAAACTAGAAGCCAAAATTGTTCAACATGAACAGACAGAAGCAACGCTTCAAGCATTGGTAGAAGTAATTTCCACCAAAAAAGCGGATTTGGAAATTATGCTCGAAACCATGCAAGAACACGCTGATCTCATGGATGTTCAGTGGTATCAAAAGGTTTGTGATGCTCACCATTTAGCTTTATTTGACGGTTTAACCCAAATTCCCAATCGTCGCCAATTTGACGATCACTTAGAACAGCAATGGCGACAGATGGAACAGGAAAAATCGCCAATATCGCTGATTTTGTGCGATATTGATTTTTTCAAACAGTACAATGATACTTATGGTCATTTAGCTGGGGACGAGTGTCTAAGGCGAGTCGCTCAAAGCCTCCATCAGACAATGAAGCAGCCTAATGACTTAGTAGCCAGATACGGTGGAGAAGAGTTTGCGGCAATTTTACCCCAAACCAATCTTGAAGGAGCTTTAATTGTTGCAGCAAAGATGCAGGCAGAAATACAGCAGCTTGCCATTGCTCATAGGAAATCTGCGGTGAATGAATATATTACAGTAAGTATGGGAGTTGTTTCTAATATTAATAACTACCAGCGATCGCCTACTTCGTTGGTTGAGGAGGCAGATCAGTTACTGTATCTAGCTAAAAAACAAGGAAGAAACCGTATTGTTTATCTATCTTCACTCTAAATCAAATCTTAATAAGTATTTTTCAGGACAACTTCCTATATTAGCTTAATGATGCCAATACTGCCATGCTAATGCTAATAAAATTGCGGCGATCGCACCAATTAAAGTATTCATAATATTAACAACTTCATTGGTCATCCAGTCAAACTTAGATTGCAATGTTGCACCAATCACACTCTCTAAGTTAGTACCAATAAAAGCAGCTATAACACAAATAATTACATCTGTCAAGCTAATTAAATTAACAGTATAACCGACAAGTGCGATCGCAACTGAACCCAAAATTCCGGCTATTGTTCCTTCCAAACTTACAGCCCCTTCTGTTCCCCTCGCCACAGGCTGTAAAGTAGTAATTAAAAAAGTGCGCTTCCCATAAGCCTTACCTACTTCACTAGCACAAGTATCCGATAACTTCGTGCTAAAACTAGCAACATAGCCTAACACCAGTAGAGGAACCCACCCTTGATAACTAGGCGCAAATATCGACACAAATAAAGTTCCTAACGCGCACACAGCAGCAGTAAGCGCAGAACCCCAAACATTTTCTGGACCTCTTGCCCCAGAACGCTTTTCAGCAATACCCTCTGCTTCCTTCTGGGCGATGCCGATGCGGGTTACACCAGAACCTACCAAGAAATAAAACGCTACCACTAAATACCCTTGCCAACCCAGACTACCCCAAACTATTACCCCCAGTAGCCCAGCGTGAAATATACCCGCCGGAGTAAGTAACTTTTTGGGAGCAAACCACACAATACTTAACAAAATTGCGTTTAATCCTAGCCCAACCAGCCAAGGATTTAGAGAATAGAAAGTAGACAACATTAAACTACCCACCCCTTAAAGACATTATGAGTCAAGTTATATTTCATCTTGCCTTTCCTGTAAGTAATATTGCACAAACCAAAGAATTTTATGTTGATGGCTTGGGTTGCGAAGCTGGGCGGGAAACTAACGCCTCTATAATTCTCAATATGAACGGACATCAATTAGTTGCCCACGTCACCCATGAACCTGTGACACCTCAGCGCACTATTTATCCTAGACACTTTGGCTTAGTGTTTACATCACTTGCTGACTGGGAAGCACTATTAGCTAAGGCGCAGTCAAAGCAACTGCAATTTAGAGAACAGCCCAAATTACGCTTTTCTGGGCAACCTACAGAACATCGTACTTTCTTTTTAGAAGATCCTTTCCATAACTTGATGGAGTTTAAATTTTACTCTCACCAGGCGGCAATTTTTGGCAGCCATGAGTTTACTCAAATTGGTGATGCCGTAGAAGCTTGAGCAGCAGGATGTTTTACTGGTTCTGATAGTGCTGTTACGACAGATTGAATAGATCTAGAGTCTTTTAACATCCAGGCATGGGCAGCAACTGGCAGCACTACTTCTCGTCCTACTGGCAACCGTGAACTTTTAGCAGGTACGATCATTAAATCAAAAGGTGTCCAGATAGACGTAAAATTTAACTGTTCAAGCATCTCAACATCCTGATTCAAATCTTGGATTAAAGAGCTACTAGGGCGCATTTGCCTACAGCCTGGAAGTTGAGACAAATGGGCGACTGTAGTACCTTGGTGTGGAGAAGAAATAGTAATAAAGCGTTGCACCCGTTCAATACCGCCGAGTCGTTGGACATAGTAACGGCTAACAATACCTCCCATACTGAAGCCAACAAGGTCGATGGGTTGAGATGGAGCAAATGTTTGATCTATATAATCGGCTACTTGTGCAGCTAGTTCATCAAGACCGACTTTGCCATTATTAGGTGTGAGGCTGATGTCATACACAGACCAGCCTAACTGTGATAAATAAGGAGCCATTTTATAGAAAACTGCACCTGTGTCATTTATTCCATGAACTAGCAGCACAGGATTGCGATCGCTCAAAGTGTCCATATCTAAGCTCTTTTAGGTTCCTACTCCTAGCTTATAGCCATGCGATCGCCACTTTTATCTGAACTGTGACACTGACTTAACTGGCATCAGTTCTCACCTCAAAAATGAGCGCAAATGTCAATAATTATTAAGAATTATAAATATTATTGCATTTCTTCACCTTAAAAATTCATAATTCGACTTGGCGACTATTTGCGTAGAAGCCATATCTTGAAGTAGCTGCTATAGTTTCGCAGTTGTAATAACACTCTCGAATCAAAATTAAAATAGCTTGCTCCAATGATTGTGGACGCAGTTAAATTCATCCTTAAACCAGGAGTAAAAATCAATGTTCGGTTTTATTAAAAACTTCTTCAACGCAATTATCGGTTTCATTAGTGGTTTTTTTGGTTCTAAAAAATCTCAAGATAATCAGTTACAACCTGCCAAAGCTAAGAAAGGCGGCGGCTATTATATGCAGTTAGACGAATCGGAATCTCCGTCAGAAACTGCGCCTAAATCAACTGCATCTAAGTCAGATGCAGCCGAACCTGCTACTAAAGCTAAACCACAGCCAGCCGCAGCAAAAGCTCAACCAGCAGAAAAAGCCGAGCCAGCACCTGCAAAAGCGGAGAAAACCCCTGATGCGCCAAAACCTGAGCCAGTTAGAGTTGAGTTAGTGCAAGAGGCAGAAGGCTTGAAAGCAGAACCTGTTAAGCAGCCAGTAACAACAGCAGCTAGTAATGGAAAATCTACTTCTAAGACATTTGCAACTGACTATTTAATTCAGCCTTCTAGCTCTTCTAGTCGTCGTCGTCCTGGTGCAAACATGAGTTCATATCTAGATATGGCGCGTCAGGTTAAAACACCTTCTTAATAACAGGGACAATTCCTTGTGATTCAAGAACAGCAAGGGAGCAGGGAAGTAAGGGAAAAAACTAATTATTTTTTATTTTTTTGATAAAAATAATTGATCGCAAAAAAGTTTTTATACCCAAATAATCAACCCTGCTCCTAATATCAAAAACGCTTAAATTTAACGCATAGATCTTAGAAAAATTAACCCACTATATAAATGAAATGCTTGATCCCAAAGAGTATCTATGTTGCGGACTAGCTCAATGTGTGGCTTAATGCGATTTAGCAAATCAGTTTGATTTACTGCCGTTTCGCCGAAGATATGAAAATCAGACCAAATTGCTGTTTGGGGCAACTGTTGATTGAGAAAGTTAATTAAGTTATTCCATTTATTTCTAGTAGTCGTCTTGTTTAATGGCTGGATATCGGCTTGTTGGGAAAGGCTAATGCCGTGTTGAAATTGGTATTGAAAATCGCACAACCTCAGAATAGTGCGTCTTTTTGGTAAGTGTAAATCACAACACTGAGCATAATCTAAGATTTTAATTTTACGTTGTAGTTTACGTTTTACGTCAAAGTCTACAACTTCTTCAAATATAGGTAATAATCCTTCTACTCGCTGCTTGACTTCTGACCAATCGAAAGTTATTGAACCTAACTGAGACTGCTCATTTTTGCACACTACAGTAACTTGAGGAGTAGTTGATTTTAAATAATTTACCTGTAAAACTTTAATTTTTTCTACATCTGTAAGCGATGCAGAAAAGCTAGGAATTTCAGCAGGTTGTAGTTGTTGACTTAAAAATTGTAATTCTCCAATCCGACCAATTTTATATAAGCGCCAACCACGAGTTGGTAAATGTAGCCGCGCTGTGTATGGATCAATTTCCATCACGCCAGCTAACTTTTTTGCTGCTACCTTTTTAAATTCAGGGTTAATAGATTCTAAAATCATCACGCCTATTTCTGCACTTTCAGGGGTGGCGGTAGCATCTGCGATCGCTTGTATTCGTTGTTGTTTTAAAATATCTGCTAATCGCTGAAGTCCCTGCCGAGCTTGAGGTATAATTTTAGGATGAGTTGTATCTTTTAATAGTTGTCGATAAACATTTTCTGCGGATTCCAGTTTTCCTGTCTCTTCGTGTAAGCGTCCTACATAAAAATGCACCCAAGGGTTTTGAGGCTCTTGTTTAATTAACTGTTTAAGTAATTTTGAGACTGTTTGATATTGTTTACGTTTAAAAGCTTCAGCAACTTGTTCAAGCATGGTAGAGCAATTAACAATTAACAATTAACAATTAGTTAGATATAGCAGTCGCCAAGGCAGTTAAGCTACTTTTTCTCCCGCACCCTCAAGGGTGGGGCTATACAAACAAAGCCCGCCTGCGCGGGCTGATGCCTTAAGCGCCTTGGCGGTTGCTATAACTGCTATAACTTAATTTACAGCAGATTTCAGGTGGCTCACGATCAAGGTAGTCTCCCCCCTTAATAAGCAGGGCGGTATTTTCCGATTATGCGATCAAATTTTTTCTGTAGCCGCAGCTACTAAAGACATAGCTACAATTGGTGCAGTTACGGCTCTGAGGATACGACTACCTAAAGAAACAGGTTGAAAACCGTGCGCGATCGCACTTTCTACTTCTGCATCAGTCCAACCACCCTCGCAACCCGTAGCAATTACAATTGATTGAGAATAAAATTCACTATTGCTATCAACTTTTGGTTGTAAGTACTCTAGTAAATTAGGACACTCACGGCGAGTAACACAGATATATTGATGATTTTTAACTAATTCCCCATGTAGTTGCTCTTGACAAAATGACAGACTTGCGCTAAAAAATATAGGATCTAAAATAGTCGGTACAATCTGACGTTCCGATTGTTCAGCAGCTTCAGTGGCAATGCGTCGCCAGCGTTCCAATTTTTGGGGACTAGGATGAAGTAGAGTGCGATCGCTCATTACTGGCATAATCACAGCAACACCTAACTCAGTACAGCAACGCACAATATCATCAAATCCATTACCTTTGGGCAGTGCTACCATCAAAGTTACTGTAACTGGTAACTCAGTTTCAATTGATAATTGTTCTAAAATTTCAGCAGACGTTCCTGCAAAAGAAGCCAGCAACCAATTACCTTTACCATCAATAGCAATAAAGCGATCGCTTGGGCGTAACCGCAAAACCCTACTCAAATAATGGTGTTGCTGAGGCGTTAGAGTAATTTGCTGGTGATGAATTTGCGTCGGTGCGATCGCTAACCTTTGTAACTGAGCCAAACTGCATCCTTACGTCGATTTTTTATCTAAAATTTATTGAGCATTAGCTAGATCAAACTCTTTGACACTGTAGCCCATAAGGAATACCGTTCCACCTCACAAATCCGCTTGCATAGTTGCGATTACCAGTGTGCATCATTAGCAGTAAAGGCAACCATTCCTCAGTATTTTTGAAACGCAACGGCAGCAAGTGATCTAAACGAGCAGTTGGCGGATCGCCAGGACCATATTCTCTTGACTCTAGCTCACTTACAACACTACCATCAATCATCTGACCTGTAACTTTGAAGGCATTTTGACAAATATTTCCCTGACAAAACGACTCTGCTATTAGCTTAAAATCTAGAGTTGTCTGCCTACCGTCTAGGTTACAATCCCATCTACCTTGCCAGTCAGATAAGATTACATCTGTAGGGTTTCTTCGTGAGCCAGAGTTAATTTCAACTGCTTGAGTTGCTTGGCTAAAACATAGAGAAACAGCTATTGCACTGATGCCACCCAATGCCGATAACCATCGAGCGGTAGTCTTGTTCATTTTTTTACTCTTTGCACACTAAAATATTTAAGCTAATCAACTGAGACTGATCTTGATTAGTAGCTACAAGAAAAATGCCCACTAGGTTGTAGATTATACCAACTAGCGGGCTGTAGATTAATTTTTTATGGGAATGTTATACAAAAAATTAATCAGCATTGTTTGGGGAATTTTCCTGCAAGTAAGCATCTAAAAGCTCTGATACTAAAAGAGTTAGGGGCTTACCTTGGCTAGTTGCAAATTCTTTCAAACGTGCATAAACATCAGGCTTAACACTAATCCGAGGGCGGTATTTGCTGGATCGGGTAGTATCTGAGGTAGTAGCAATGCTATTGATCTCATCCTCCGTATTAAGTTGGGCTAACTCAAGATTAGTAATTGCAGGATCATAAGTAGCAGAAAACTCGCGGATAGCATCGAAGCCAACGCGATCGCAGAAATCTCCAAAACTTTCCCCTGCTTGACGAGATTGCTTACAGAATACCAAAATTGGCTCTAACAAGCTTTCCAAGTCATTAATGTGCATCTTGTCTACATAAGCTTTAGCTAACCTTGTTTGATTGGGAGATCCGCCCAACCAAATTTGATAAGTTTCAGCTTGGCTGCCAACAAACCCTAATTCCGCCATGTAAGGACGCGCACAACCATTTGGGCAACCAGTCATCCTGATGACAAATTGCTCCTGATCCATCCCTAACTTGTTCAGCAACGCCCGAATGCGATCTAAAATACCAGGGATTGCCCGTTCTGATTCCGTTACCGCCAAGCCGCAGGTAGGCAGCGCAGGACAAGCCATTGAAAGGCGTACTAATGGATCGATCGCATTAAGATCTACTTGAACGCCACAGTCCTCAAGAATCTGCTGAATTTTAGGTTGCAGCGTTGGTTCAATCT
>JBARVL010000311.1:0-3764 GCA_049646245.1 Crinalium sp.
CAGCCTTACGCTCAAGTGAGTCCCGACTACGACAAATTATTAACTCTGGCATGGTGGGGATTACTTTTGGAGACTTTAGCGGCAATGTTTTAGAATGCAATCAAGCATTTTTAAATATGTTGGATTATACCCAAGAAGATGTACTTCAACAAAATCTGCGTTGGGACTCACTCACCCCTGCTGAATATTTTGATTTAGATGCAGAAGTAATGGCAGAACTTAGAAGTACAGGAGTATGTACACCTTATGAAAAAGAATTTTCCCGTAAAGATGGTAGTCGCGTACCTGTATTAATTGCCGCTTCATTATTAGAAGATTCTCAATATCAAGCTGTTGGTTTAATCCTTGATATCACACAACGTAAAAAAGCCCAAAAAACCCTCCAATATCTGGCTGAAACTAGCAACATTTTAGCTACTTCTATAGATTATGAGGCTACCCTCGCACAGGTGGCACACCTTCCAATTCCCCAGATAGCTGACTGGTGTTCAGTAGAAATTCTACAAGCTGATAATTCAATCCGTCGCATTTGTATCGCTCATGCAGACCCCTCAAAAGCTGAGTGGGCATTGAAATTACAGGAGTACCCTCCCGATCATAATGGTGAAAATTTGGTTGTAAAAGTGCTAAAAACTGGTTCGCCAGTAATAATTTCAGAAGTGCCAGATGCACTATTAGAAATAGTTGCTCACAATGCTGAACATTTGGAGATTCTAAGGGAATTAAAAGTTAAATCTGGGATGGTTGTGCCATTAATAGCCCGCGATCGCATCTTGGGTACGCTGACTTTAGCAACAGCAGAATCAGATCGTTATTACAGTTCTTCTGACTTACCCATAGCAGAAGATTTAGCTCGTCGTGCAGCTTTAGCAATTGATAATGCCAGACTATATCAGGAAGCAACCCAAGCGCGAGAAAATGCTGAACAAGCCGCAAATCGCACAGCACGTCTGCAAGCAGTGACTTCTGCCTTGTCAGAATCACTCACCCCTCCCCAAGTAGCTGATGTGATTATGGAACAAGGCGTAGCAGTTTTAGGGGCTAATTCTGGTTTAGTTGCATTACTAGATGAAACTGGTACTGAAGTAGAAATTGTCAGTTATATGGGCTACGATGAAGAACAAATCAGCGCATGGCGGAAGTTTTCTATTAATGCACCTGTACCACTAGCAGAAGCTATCCGCAATAGAACACGAATTTGGGAAGAAACGACAGAACAAAGAATTGCCCGTTATCCCCACTTAGCTAAAAACTATGCCAGTTACAACTATAGTGCTTGGATCTCAATTCCATTCATAGCAGAAGGGCAGGTATTAGGAGGAGTTTCTTTTAGTTTTTCAAAAGTTCATCAACTGAGCGAAGATGACCGCAGTTTCATGTTAGCTTTAACTCAACAATGCGCCCAAGCGATCGCCCGCGCCCGTTTATATGAAGCAGAACAAGCTGCACGTAGCATAGCAGAAACCGCCAACCGGATCAAAGATGAGTTTCTGACAGTACTTTCCCATGAATTGCGATCGCCACTTAATCCTATTTTGGGTTGGACAAAGTTATTGCGTACTCGCAAGTACGATCAAGCTGCTACTGATCGAGCCTTAGAAATTATCGAACGTAATGCTAAGTTACAAACTCAATTAATTGATGATTTATTAGATGTTTCCCGCATCCTCAGAGGCAAATTAAGTTTAAATACTGCCCCAGTTAGCCTTCAAAATGTTATTGAAGCTGCAATGGAAACAATGCGCTTGGCTGCTGAAGCAAAATCCATTGAAATGCAATTTTACGATCATTCTAGTTTAGCGATCATTGCAGGCGATCCTAACCGCTTACAGCAAGTTGTGTGGAATTTAATTTCTAATGCAATTAAATTTACAGATACAGGCGGAAATATTGAGATTTATTTAAGCAATGATGATGGTTTAGCCGATTATAGCCTGACAAATAATCTCCCACCAAAATACGCTGAAATTAAAGTTATTGATAGCGGTAAAGGTATTAAACCAGAATTTTTACCTTATGTATTTGAACACTTCCGCCAAGCTGATGCTTCTATCACTAGAAAGTATGGTGGATTAGGACTAGGTTTAGCAATAGTACGTCACTTAGTAGAAATGCACGGCGGGACTGTGAAAGCAGACAGCAAAGGAGAAGGACAAGGTGCAACATTTACTATCAGATTACCACTTTTAAATAGTCCTGAATTGAAAGTCATCAGTCTTGAGTCTGATTTATCCATCACTCCTGACTCCTTACCCCTCAAAGGTTTACGAGTACTGGTAGTTGATGATGAGCCTGATTCACGGGAATTTGTGAGTTTTGTAATCGAACAAGCTGGCGCTGAAATTAAGGAAGTAGCATCCGCAAGAGAAGCTTTAGAAGCAATTACTCAATATCAACCAGATATATTAGTTAGTGATATTGGAATGCCAGAAGAAGATGGTTATAGTTTAATTCGTAAAGTGCGTTCGCTACGCGACTCCTTTGAAAAATCACACTTGCCAGTAAAAGATATTCCAGCCATTGCCCTGACAGCTTATGCTAGAGAGGAGGATAGCCAAGAAGCAATATCTGCAGGCTTTCAGATACACATATCTAAACCAGTAGAACCAGAAGAATTAGTTAATGCGATCGTAAATTTAACTATTTAGATGTTATATCGTTTCCCTTTGCTTAACAAGCATACAAAATTTTACCTATAAAAACTTTGCGATCCTTTGCGCTTACCTTTGCGATCTTTGCGTTAAAAAATATATAATTTCAATGCCCCCAGATTTGATATTAAAAGCTTGGCAAGTATTTTTTATCCTATTACTAACCAGATTGAGCTTAGTTAATGCCGCTTTATTATTTCATAATCTTAGCAACTTACCCACGCAAATATACGTTTTATTCCCTATAGCAACATTAATATTAACAACAATAATATTACGGCTGATTTATCCAGATTCTCCGCCATTAACCCTCAAAATAATCTTAACCTTTCTTGTCCTACTAATTCATCTCCGTTATCTGTGGTGGAGAATCACAGCCACCTTAATTTTAGATTGGTACAACGGTTATATCAGTATTGCTGTAATTGTCATGGAAGTTATAGCCATTCTTAACGTGACAATAATTAGTTTTCAAACATTATTCCGTACCAATCATAGCCCAGAAGCAGACGCGCAAGTATCGCAACGCATCAAACAGAAACTATATACCCCTACCGTTGACGTACTAATTCCTACCGTAAACGAGCCAACATTTGTATTAAGGCGCACCTTAGTAGGATGTCAATCAATGCACTACCCTCACAAACAAATATGGGTGCTTGATGATGGTAACCGACCAGAAATTGCCAAACTAGCTCAAGAATTAGGCTGTCAATACTTAGCGCGTACCCAATACGGTAATGCCAAAGCAGGCAATCTCAATCATGGTTTATCTGTAACAAAAGCTGAAATTGTAGTTACCTTTGATGCCGATTTTATTCCTTTAAATAATTTTTTAGAAAGAACTATAGGCTTTTTTGAAAATCCCGAAGTTGCTTTAGTAGTAACACCCCAAAACTTTTATAATCCCGACCCACCAGAACTTAATTTAGGTGGCTGTATTTTACCCCATGAACAAACAGTATTTTATACCATAATTCAGCCCTGTCGTGATGCAACTAATAGTATAATTTGTACTGGTACTTCTATTTTAATGCGACGAGAACATCTTAATCAAATTGGTGGGATTCCTACCTCTACCATTGTAGAAGACTGGGTGACAGGAATGTTATT
>JBARVL010000312.1:0-2771 GCA_049646245.1 Crinalium sp.
TATGGCGCGGTTGTAGAGTGGACAGAAGCACTATTTTTGTGTTTTCTCACTATTATTTATAGCAGTTAGCAGTCAACAGTTGCGATTAAAATCTCGTTTGCCATCAGCATATTCTTTTGCTAAACTGTTAGCGTCCATGTTTTTCTCTTTGATTTTAAATTTAACTAATTATTTGAGTGCAGGTCAAAAAGTCAAATCAAGTAGCCTTAAGTTCATTTCTTATCCTGTCAAGATCACTCAACACTACCCCTTCTTTGGCATTGTTAGAGTGATCGGGAACGAACTCTAGGCGAAGGCGAACTTTACCTTTTTTCCAGCCTCCACCAAGAACATTAAGGATTTCACACTCTACGCCGCTAGTAACCCATATATCGTCATTAAATGTACGGCTATTGAAGGCTGCCACTATTTCGCTAGATTTAGCTGTCAATCCTTGACACGGATTGTCTTCACCGTCTAAAAAATGTACGACATCATCGTAATCCATAGTCATAAGCAATACCTTTAATAACTGTAAATTTGTAGTTATAGTTCATCTACCCATCTTCCCTGATTTCTGAGAATTTACACTAACGGGTTGTAATCGCGTAACTTTTAGCTTAAAAGCACCGCCACCTGTTTCTCCAAAGGAACGAACACGAATAATATACTCGCCTGCGTCCTTAATTCGGGCAAAAAGTAAAGAGTTATTGCTACCATCAGGTCCATCATCATTTTGTCCAATTGTTGAACCGTCAGCCCCCAACAAAGTCACAATTGTATCGAAATTGTCTGATGTCAGATCAATTGCTACTTGATCGCCTGCTTGAAATCTCACCCGATAGTCACGGGCAAAACCACCATCACCCAGGGGAATATCCTTTTCTGTAAGTGTGTCGTTAGCTTCGTTACTGGCAGGTAAAGTTAATGGTTGATATATTACTGGTTTTTGGGCATTAGCTGACACAGTAGTTATTTCTATTGCCGTTAAGGTGGCAGCAATTATTAATAGAGGGCGAAGTATTAGGGCAAAACGATGTCTCATAAAGTATTTTTTGAGTAAACTTCAACAGTGATATAGGAATAAAATTTTGCAGTACAAAGTCTAAAGATATTTGTGCAGCAATTGAGCGGTGGCAAGTCCAGTTTGTTCCCAACTAAATTGACTAGATCTAGCAAGACTAGCTTGGCTAAGGTGCGATCGCAACCCAGTATCATTAGCGACATCATTCATAGCTGCGGTAATTTCTTCGATCTGATAAGGGTTTACCAATATAGCAGCATCACCAACAACTTCGGGCAATGAAGATAAATTAGATGTAATTACGGGTGTTCCACAAGCCATTGCTTCGAGTACTGGTAAACCAAAACCTTCCCAAAGACTAGGAAAAACCAGTGCGATCGCACTATTGATTAGTTTCGGTAAATCGGCATACGCAACATAATCTAAAAATTTTACCTGCCTAGTTAAATTTAACTGTTCTACTTGATTAATTATGCTTGGAGTATAGCGTTTATCAGTTGAGCCTGCTAACCATAATTCGTAGTCACCGCAGTTAGGTAAAGCTGCGAAAGCAGATATTGATCTCTGTAAATTTTTATAAGATTCTTGTCGTCCGATATAAAGAAAGTAATTTTTTGTTGGCAAATTTAGGTAACGAAAATGGCTTGAATCGTATGCTAGTGGAATAGGTGTAATTTTTTCAGCTTTGATACCAAAAAAATCAATAATATCTTGCGCCGTAGCCAGAGAATTACAAATAATGTGTTGAGCTTGCTCTAAAACGTGAGGCACATAATAGCGAAAATAATAAGTCAAAGGTTTTGGAAAACGTAGGGGAATGAGATCGTGAACCATTACAATATATCGACAGTTAGCACCTACAGGAGCTTCTGGCAAGGGGGAAAATAACAAACTTGAGTTTAGCTGGTGGTAAATTTTAGGCAATTTTAGCTGAGTCCACAATAAGCGGCGTATGTGACCTTTATATCCTTGTTCTGCTGTTTGGTTAGAGGGAATTGGATAGCATTTATATGGAGAAATATCTTGGGATACTAGCAAAGTTGGCTCTAAAGAATTTAAATAAGGCAAAATATTAAGAGCATAAGTAGTAATTCCCGTAGGCTTATTTAATAAAGATGAAAGATTAACAGTTAAATTTTTAGGCACACTTTTATAAGTTTTTTAGGAAATTTTTAGCTAAAATCTGCGACCACTTATGTTAATTTGATTTAATTAAAAGAAAAAAAACAGCATGGTTATCGTTGCTATATTGTTTAATATGAAGCTAGTTATAACTACTCAATATTTTTTTTTAAAAAAGTAGCTATCAAGGTTATTCTAACCGATTACCTAGCGGTATATTGATAATTTATTGACATCCTAACTTAGGAAGAAAACTGGATGAATCTTTTACAACTAGGGGATTTTGCAGGAGTTTATGATTGCTGAAATGGTTGGTTATCTTTACGAATTGTAAAAGAAATATCGCGATGCGGTTGAGGCGCTGGATTGAAATTAGATTGGTTAATTTCGGAATTATTAGAAGAATTAACAGCAGGAATACCTGATGTTAGGTCGATGGGGTTTGGAATAGTTGTTGGTTGCTCATCTGACTTGAGGAAGGGAAACCCGGATGAGCGGTCATAGTTAGATGCGATCGCTAGAAATGCTCCGCCTAAGATATATATTGGCAATGGCAGCGTAAAGTGGAGGAGCCACTGATAGAATTCTGCGATCGCAAATAGCACCACAAAGCTAGCTATCCAAACTTTCATAAAACTTCCCAGAG
>JBARVL010000313.1:0-7100 GCA_049646245.1 Crinalium sp.
AAATCAACTCTGCTACGCATGATTATGGGTTTGGAACCATTCGCAGAAGGCACAGTTGAATTAGGCAACCATAACGTAATTCCTGGCTATTTTGAGCAAAATCAAGCCGAAGCATTAGACTTAGAAAAAACCGTTATGGAGACAATCCATGATGAAGTTCCTGACTGGAAAAATGAAGAAGTTCGTACTTTATTAGGAAGGTTCCTATTTAGTGGTGAGACAGTATTTAAAAAAGTTGTGGCGTTAAGTGGGGGAGAAAAAGCACGTTTAGCATTAGCTAAAATGCTATTACGTCCGGCAAATTTGATAATTCTAGATGAACCGACAAACCATTTAGATATCCCTGCCAAAGAAATGCTAGAAGAAGCATTGAAAAATTATGATGGCACGGCGATCATAGTTTCTCACGACCGCTACTTTATCTCTCAAGTAGCTAACAAAATTGTGGAAATTCGAGATGGTGAATTCAGGGTTTATCTAGGTGATTATCACTACTACCTAGATAAAATCGCAGAGGAAAAAGAACAAGCCAAATTAGCTGCGATCGCGGCGGAGAAAGCTGCTAAAAAAGCGGCTAAAGCTACCAAGCAAGCCACCAAGGGCAAATAAAGCCCAGGATGTGCAGAATTATAATTAGTTTGCAAATGTTCATTTACTCCCTTCCCACCCTCAAGATTACCGATTATATTCTTCTTCCTTGGCGTTCTTTGCGTCTTGGCGGTTTTTTAAATAAGTATTCGCCATAGCGGGAAGGGAGTAAGAACATTCTTACTTCCTCTGCACAGGATTGCACAATAAAAACGTAAAAGCCAAAATATCTGGGTTACTCAGTGCTATGATGGCGGTTGAATTTGAAAAACAAAGGGCAATATTATCTATGGCGCAAGCACCTGTCTCTCCTGTGGTGCTAGTCATCTTAGACGGCTGGGGCTATCGTGAAGAAACCGATGGAAATGCCATTGCCGCCGCCAAAACTCCCGTGATGGATAGCCTTTGGGCAGTCTATCCACGCACCCTCATTCATACCTCCGGTAAAGCTGTTGGGCTACCAGAGGGTCAAATGGGTAACTCAGAAGTGGGTCATCTCAACATCGGCGCAGGGCGAGTAGTTCCCCAAGAATTAGTTAGGATCTCAGACGCGGTAGAAGATAGAACGCTACTGAGTAATCCTGCCTTAGTTCAAGTGTGCCAAGACGTTAAAGTAAAAGGCAGTAAGCTTCATTTAATCGGTCTTTGCTCAGAAGGCGGGGTACATTCCCATATAGACCACCTACTGGGCTTGCTAGATTTAGCCCAGCAAGAAGGAATTACAGAAGTCTGTATTCACGTAATTACTGATGGTCGCGACACTAATCCTAAAGATGGTGTGGAGGCAGTTAAGAAGATTCAAAACCACATCGACAAGTTGGGAATCGGGCGAATTGTCACAATTAGCGGTCGTTATTATGCGATGGATCGAGATAAGCGGTGGGATCGCGTTCAACGTGCCTACGATGTGATGACTGAAGATCATCCAGAAAATCATCAATCAGCGTTAGAAGTCTTACAAGATTCTTACGAGTCAGGCGTTACAGATGAATTTGTGATGCCAACTCGAATTGCTCCTGGGGCTGTAGAAGCTGGAGATGGAGTAATATTTTATAACTTCCGTCCTGACCGCTCAAGACAACTAAGCTATGCCTTTGTTGAGCCTACATTTAACGGATTTGAGCGTACTCAAATTCAACCCCTGAGTTTTGCAACGTTTACTCAGTATGATCCCAGCTTGCCAGTTTTAGTTGCTTTTGAGCCTCAAAATCTGAGTAACATTTTAGGGGAAGTAGTTGCCAAGCATAATTTAAGGCAATTTCGGACTTCGGAAACAGAAAAATACGCTCACGTTACATATTTCTTCAACGGGGGTCTTGAACAACCTTTTCCAGGAGAAGACCGCGAATTAGTTCCAAGTCCAATGGTGGCGACTTATGACAAAGCCCCAGCGATGTCAGCAGCAGCACTTACAGATGTAGCGATCGCGGCAATTCAAAAACGTATTTACTCCCTAGTGGTGATCAATTACGCCAACCCAGATATGGTGGGTCATACGGGCAAGATGGAACCTACAGTAACAGCAATTGAAACTGTAGATCGCTGTTTGGGATCGTTGATCGAAAGTATCAATAAAGCTGGTGGTACAGCAATTATCATTGCTGATCACGGTAATGCTGAATATATGTGGGATGAACATGGCAACCCTTGGACAGCCCATACAACGAATCCAGTACCTTTTATCCTAGTGGAAGGGGAAGGATTAAAAATACCTGGATATGGTACAGAAGTAGTTTTAAGAACTGATGGTCGTCTGTCAGACATTGCACCAACGATTCTGGAAATTTTAAAGCTACCACAACCGCCAGAAATGACGGGAAATTCCATGCTTATGCCAGCTAACATGGAAGTTCGAGCTAATCGAACTCCGGTGCGACTTTCTTTATAAGAAAAGGTGGAAGCGTGTCAAAAATATTAGCTATCAGCTAGAAAAATTAGCGTTTTGAGTTGTCAATTTACTGCTAACTCTAACAACCACAAAACTGATAGTTTTTCCCACTCAACAGTTAAACATAATTAACAAATAACCATGACCCTTATTAACATCATCCAAACTATCTGGGTAATATCTGCATTAGGTTTAAGTATTTTAGTGTTACTACACAGTCCTAAAGGAGACGGGATCGGCGGTATTGGTGGACAAGCGCAGTTATTTACTAGCGCCAAAAGTGCAGAAACCGCTCTCAATCGTATTACATGGACTTTCTGCGTGGTTTTTTTGGGTTTAACTGTTGTTTTAAGTGCAGGTTGGTTAAATCGCTAGGTAATTTAAATTTAAAGAGTAAAAAGGTAAAAGTAAGGCGGTTGTTATTTCAACTTTTTCTTTTACCTTTTTACTGGTTATTGGATAATCTTTGGCAGCGACGATTACTGTTAGCATGGAGTTTAAGTATTGGCTCATGCTTATTTGTTATTTTTATAAATACAACAGATTTCAGCTTATTAAAGTACATAAATACCCCACCCGCGCTATCCCGCACCCTCCCCTTGGTAAGGGGAGGGTTGGGGAGGGGTGTATTCAATAAAGATGAAAAGTGCTGTATTGATTTTGCTAATGCTAGTTTAGATAACAACCCTGCTTTCCCAAGCTTAAAAGCTCATCCTTTACCTACTCAACTGGCAAAATGGCAGGATATTAATAATTCAGGAGATTATTTTTCTGAAATTAAGCCTACTAAATTGGGATATTTAGTTTGGTCGGAATTTCCGGTTAAGGTTTATATTGAAAGACCAACAGAAACCGACAAGACATCTGCAAGTTTGCGAAGGTTCGAGCAATGGGTTGAAGCTGCATTAAAAGCTGTAGAGGAATGGAAGAATTATTTGCCTTTAATAGTAGTGGATGAGCGTGAAAATGCGGATATGATCTTTTTGCGATCGCGCCCTCCCTTACAACCTTCTATCAACCCCAATACTGGTGAATTACAACTACCTCGCGCTCGCTCGGCTCAAACTAATTATGAATTTTATCTTAAACAATCAGTATCTAATTCTCCTGTGTTATCGCACAAATTTACCATTCTCATCAGTCCAGATCCAGCACTAGCACAAATTCAATCTGCTGCTCGCCATGAATTAGGTCATGCTTTAGGAATTTGGGGGCATAGTTCCTTAGAAACAGATGTAATGTACTTTTCCCAAGTTCGTAATCCTCCCCCTATTTCTACTAGAGACATTAATACTTTGAAACGAATTTATCAGCAACCAACGCGACTGGGATGGTTTATAAAAACTAAATAAGTATTTAGTTAATTTTTGTAGGGGCGGGTTTAATTGAGATTTTTGTAGGAGAATTAGGTCAACATAATTAAACCCATTACCCCACGCCCCAACCCTTTATAAGGGGAGGGGGAGATTTACATTTTATCTTTTTTAATCTGGAGCTACTTACCTAAATCTAGGTTAACCCGCCCCTAGAAAAAGGTTTATTTGTAACCACAAGTAAAGGAAAGCCCTAACAGATGAAACTAAGCTACACCTGTAGCTATTGGTTTGGGCAACTTCAAGTTTAAGTAGAGTTTTTCTACAGAATTAATGTTGCCATCTAAGGTATAGCGCTGTTCGACTCGCTTTCTGGCATTTTCTCCTAGTATCTTTCTCCATGCTTGATGGTCTCGCAGTTGAGGTAATAAAGTTCTTAACTGTCCAGCTACACCTTGAGTATTCAAAACTACTCCAGCTTCGTCTTCCAAAACTTCCCCATCAGCACCAGCATCAGTAGCTATACAAGCAGCACCACAAGCCATTCCTTCGAGTAGAGATAAAGATAATCCTTCTACTAAAGAAGGAAGAACAAAAACATCTGCCCCTTGGAGGATTTCAATCCGTCGCTTCTCATCTGTTATAGCTCCTAGCCAGATAATTCCGTGTTCCTCACCATAAAACTGTTCTAAAGAAGGCTTTAAAGGACCATCGCCAACAATTAGTAACTTGCATCCCATACCCATATCTGCTTGTTTCCAAGCACGCAGCAACGCCTCGACATTTTTTTCTGTAGCGATGCGACCTTGGTAAACAAAGATATGTTGAGCATTAAATTCTGCCCTGAGTGTCTGAAAAATAGGAGAATTAGCTGGAGCCGGACAATATTTTTGGGCATCTACTCCATTAGGAATAACGCTAACCTTTTCTGGTGCAACACCGAGTTTAATTAATAATTCTCGCTGCACTTCCGAAAAAATAATTACTTGGTCGTATTTGGCGAGAAAAGGCGCGTAAAGCTGGTAGCTGAGAAGTTGAGTTCCTGATTTCAGATTGCGGATTTTGCCATCAAAGGGGGTGTGGAACGTAGCAACCAAAGGTAAATTTAGTTCTTCACAAATTTCCGGTAGCAGGAAATCTAGGGGCGATAAAGTCAAGGAGGCGTGTACTAAATCAGGCTTACGCTTACGAAGCGATCGCACTAATATTTTCCTTGCTTTTAACGTCGGAATTGTGTAAACCTGCGATTTATATAAAAATGGTAAAGGCACTTCACTACAACCTGGCCAATTTTCTTCCTGTTGCTCTGCAAGTGCAAAGTGGAGAAAACTAACCTGATGACCTCGCTTTGATAACGCATTGGTCACTTCTCGGCTGTAGGTGACGTTGCCGCAAAATGGTGTTTTTTTTCCAAGCCAGGCGATATGCATTCAATTGTTAGCTGACATACTTGGTTTTGTACGGCAAATATACCAGGTTACGAGACTTCCTGTAACTAAAATTGCAGCTAAACAGAGAAAAACAATTTGTAAACCTAAAAAAGTTTCCGCAACACCTGTTAAAGCTAGGGGCAAAGTTAAAGCAATATTAATCGCGTTGTTTTGCAAACCAAACACTTTTCCCCGCATTTCTTCAGGAGTTTCTGCTTGGATAGTCGTCTGCATGGGAATAGCCAGCATTGCGCCAAAAGCTCCCATCAGTATTAATAACAGTAAGGTCATCCACAAATGATGTGTAAATACGCAAAGACCAACTAAGGACGCAGCAGTACCTATCGAACCGTATAAGCCGAGTCTGGTATGAGATGAACTATGACCAGAATTACCTAAAATTGCTGCACCACAGCCCATGCCAAGACCGCCAGCAGCCAGTAAAAAGCCAAACTGTGATGCTTTCATGCCTGGAATTACTTCTGCCATCCGTACAGCTAGTACAGTCATGGCGGCAAATACAGAGAATAAAATGATTAGCTGAATTAATGCTCCCCGCACTCGTGGCTGTTTTCCCAGGTAGTCAATGCCATCTTTGAGGTCTTGGAATACATGGGGCGGTTCACCTTCAAATTGGACATTTTTTTCCCCTGTTTTCAATAACAGCATTAACAAACCTGCGACGACATAGGATCCGCCTACGACAAGTTCTTTACCAATCTTCCAAGGAATACCTAAATGTTGTGCTACTGTATCTGCGATCGCTAATACTGGTTCTCCTACTGCAAAACCAATAATTAACGACCCCATCATCGTTGTTGTATATAAAGAGTTCGCTGAGAGCAAGTGACGGCGCTCTACAATCATCGAAATTGCTGCTTGCTCTGCTGGGGCAAAAAATTGGGTAAGCGTAGAAACCAGTAAAGTAATGGCTAATAAGATATAAAATCCTACAGGCAAACCTGCCAAGTTCAAACCTGACGACAGCGACAGCAACACAGGTACGGATAAGACAAAGATGCCTCGTAGCACATTAGTGGCTATTAGCACCTCTTTTTTGGGCCATCGATCTACAAACACACCAGCAACAGAACCAAACAGCACTGCTGGGATGGTGAACGCCATCATAATTGCAGATACCCAACCACTGATAGTTTGATTTTCTGATTGAAAGCGACTAGCAATAATCGCAATCATCAGTACCAAATATACTTTGTCGGCTAACTGCGAAAAAACCTGACCACTCCACAGTGCTAAAAAGTTGCGGTTTTTTAGCACTGGCAGAAATCCACCTGTCCCAGGTTGGGTTTCGCCTTCCTGAGTAATATCTAATAAATTACCAGTAGGCTCAGAAATTTTATCCTTGCTGCTGGCAGTGTTGGCACTGTCCGCAGTCAGAAAATTATCAGCGTCAGTGGGTGAATTTTGGTCAAATTCTCCTGACACATTTGATTTACTATATTTTGTTTCTCTTTCAGATTCAGATAGTCGCATTATGGCTTGCTAGTGGTGATTTTATAACCCAATATTTACTAAAAATGTGGTCAAACAACAGCACATCGGTTAATTTTCTAACCTTAAAATTATCACTACCCTGAAAAACAGGCATCCATCAAAGTAGCTGAACGAATTGGATGACCCAGATGATACTGGGTATATTGACGTAAAATTCGCTCTACACTCTCCCAAGCTGTATCAACTGTTGGAGAGTGAGATGAGGTTAATTCTTGAGTTGGTAAAAATGTTTCTAGATAGTTGAGGTCTGGGGTTGCTAGTTGTTGAAACAGGGTTAATTCAAGGGCATTTAATTTAGAATGCAGTTTTGGTTGTGCTGGCGTTGAGTTGCGAGTTTTGTCGCTAACGCTACGATCTGCAATGGCA
>JBARVL010000314.1:0-8478 GCA_049646245.1 Crinalium sp.
AGTGTGAGTTCGTTATAGTGCAATTGTTCGGTGTTAACGGTAATGGTAGTATTTTTGGGACAACCGCCGAATAAATTAATTGTGGCACCAGGGCGACCGAGTGCGATCGCACTTTCCCAAGCTGTCGGTACGCCTGTCGCTTCAATTACTACATCTGCACCCCAACCGTCGGTTAAATCTTTTACTACTGCTGGTAAATCACTAATTTGATGGTAATTAAATGTGCGAACTGCTCCAAATTTCTCGCCAATTTTTAGCCGTTGCTCGTTACCACCAAATAAAAATACTTGCTCGGATTGATTAGCCAATGCTGCTACAAACATTAAACCAATTGCGCCGTCACCCAGCACTACTACTCGCGAATTTGGTTTAACATTTGAACGAGCTATACCATGTAATACACAAGCCAAAGGCTCTGTCATTGCTGCTAGAGCATCTGGTAAATCATCTGGTATAGCTAACAAGTTATGCTGCACAATTTGTGCAGGTATTTTCAGATATTGGGCAAATGTGCCGTTATTCCAAGTTAAGTTAGGGCAAAGGGAATATTCTTGACGTTGACAGAAAAAACAATTCATGCAGGGGGCAGAGTTATTAGCAACTATGCGATCGCCCACTTGCCAACCACTAACTCCTGCACCCAAAGCAACAATCCGACCTGCTACTTCATGTCCAAACAGTGTCGGAAGTTTCAACATTTTTGCATGACCGCCACGCCGCCATACTTTTAAATCTGTACCACAAGTTGTTGCTGCCCCAACTTCAATTACTACCTCACCTGCATCCGGGGTTGGATCAACAACTTGTTCTAAACGTAAATCTTCTTGACCATACAGTAATGCTGCTAGCACTTCTCTTGCCTACAACCTTGCCTCCACACCATCTTATCAGGATAATGCTATCTACTTTAATAAACTACCACCCCTATCTTAAAGATAGAACTAGCTACTAATTATTAGTAACCGATGATGAGTCATTGCTAATTGATAATTGATAATTGTTCATTGTTTAAGCGGTTGTGGAAGGCGAGTACTTCCGGCTAAAACTTCTCTACGCAGGATGTTATCAAGATTTAGGGGCATCATTTCCTGGCGACAGGAGGTGCAAAACCAATAAATACCCTGTTGCCGTGCATGGCGAAGGAGAGAGTTACCGCAGCAAGGACAAGTATTTAACCGCATGATGTATATCTCCGTATTAAAAAGAAGTATTTGTGAAAATTGGTTGACCAGTCTGTAGCCGTCCCGTGATAACAAAGCAACTTGGAAGTGCTTGTCGGACTCCGCTTGATATCTATCGGCAATAGTCGGAGTTCTATTTTTTTTCTAGAGTAATTCGCATCTTTATATATGTTGGTTGTTAAGGTTTGTAAAGAAAATATTTACAATTTTGACAGTTTTTTTTAACGAGTAGTGTTTGTTACTTAAATAAACTTAAAGACACCGAACAGGGCGACTGATTAAATTTACTAGCGGTTGGCAATATCAAAATGTCAACGCGCTGAATTTAAATTACATAACTACTGTGATATTCACAATAAAAGCTACTGATTGCTTGCTTCATCTATCTTGGGGATCATGTTATAGCAGGGTATCCAGCCGTCAACATCTGTAAGCTTTTCAGATTTTAACCTGGGAGAAATTTAGTTTAAGTGTGTTTGTAAACACTAATGATTAAAGTCTAAAAAAGTTGTTAGCTTTTAGTCACTAGAAAATTCTCCCCAACCAATTAAATCTCCCAAACAATCCCTGAGCATCAAATCGTTTTGCTCTAACTCGCGCTCTATACGCATCCATTCACGGGCGGGAATATATTGCCAAAGTTTATAGATGCGTTGGTGACGAGTGACAAATCCTTGCTCTACAAGTTGACGTGCTTCATCTTGAATTAGTGCGCTTAGAGTATGAGCTAAAATTCATGTTACTTACTGCTATTTGTAACTGTTTGTAACAAAATCGTTTCATTCTTAGCGCAGAATTTAGTTGATATCCTTGCTCTATAAATAAGATACCTAAACCAAAATAATTTTTTAGTCGCTTTAATCACAATTTACTAAAATTTTTCTCTATCTTCAGATAGGTAAGTATATCCACCTAATTAAAGGTATTACCCCAGCCCCAGTCTTATAGGTGTAGGTTTCCCTTTTTGAGCAGAGGGGCAGAGGGGCAGAGGAGGCAGAGGAGGCAGAGGAGGCAGAGGGGCAGAGGGGCAGAGGGGCAGAGGAGCAGAGGGGCAGAGGGGCAGTAAGATTGATATTGTTGAATTTGGTTGTTCTACTTAATTGTTAATTGTTAATTGTCTAAAGGTCTGCCAAGCTGTAAGTACATTTCCTTGCATGAGTGCGGCTGCGGCTTTGAGTGCTTGAAGTTCGGGAAGAGTGGGATTGATAGCGAGTGCTGGTTTTAAGGCATTTTGAGCATATTTGGGATGCCAATCATAAAGATAGACGACAGCCAGATAAGCATGAGCGTAAGGGTTTTTGGGATCTAATTGGGTGACTTTTTGTAATGATGCGATCGCACCCTTAACATCTTGTTGCAAGGCGTTGGATAAAGCTAAAGCATACGCCCAATCTAAGTTTTGTGGCTGTTGTTGCAAACGATATGCTAAAGTTTTCTCTGCTTGCGCTAAATAATCTTGAATTGGATCGTATTGATTAATTCGCCCGATTTCTGGGAATACGGGTTCTAATCCTTTTAAACCTTGAGGTAAACCAGTAGCTAAATATCGCATCTGGGTGATTAAATCTAACTCTGGTGCAGGTGTAGCAACAGCAGTCGGATCAATTTTCAGGCTAACTACTGGTAGTGGAATAGGATAAGTTTCACCAGTTTTGCGGTTAAGATAGGTTGCTTCTAAGGTGTAAATTCCAGGTATGGCATTATCTGGGGGTAGCATTGCCAGATTTTCAGTGACTTTAAATCCGTTTGCAGATAATTGAGGTGTTAGCACAGCCGGATATAAATTACCCATTCCAATACCGTGATCGTGCAACCAACTACCCCTCCCCAACCCTCCCCTTATCAAGGGGAGGGGGCTAAGAGGCGCAGGTGGGGTAGTTTTGGAGTTGAGAAGGTTGAAATCTGCTGTATTTCGCCAAGTTAGTAATACTAAACCTGATTGTAGTTGTTCCCAAGATCCAGACCACTCGTAGGAAACAGGAAGAGGTTTTCCTGGTGGTGCTTGTTGAGGCACAATAACTAAATCTAACTTAACTTTGTTTTCTACTTGCGCGAGTGGTTCTACTTGTATAGATGGTTGACGACTATGGAAAAGCTTTAAAGTGGTGTTATCAGGTAAATTCCAGCTTTTGTGTAACTGAAAGTCTGGCGTTTTTTCGATAATATTGACAATGGCAGACTGAGCTTTAGGAACGGAACCTTGATCGCCTGTTTTGGTGATAAACCAAGAAAGCGATCGCGCATCTTGTTTAACCTGCTTTTTCTGTACTCCTACTTGACGCGCATATACTTGGAAGTTTTTTAATGCACCGTAATAATTAAAGTTGTGCTGGTTAACTATCGGTGTTGATGGCAATATGCCAATATTGGAGCGTAAGTAAGGTTCTTTTTTAATTACTTCATTAATAACTTGAGTATGGGGAAATTCTGCACCTAAGTAAGCATGGTGTTGAAAATGGGGGCTGAGAACTTGCGTTAATTGATTTCCTAAAAAGCCGCCTACTGGAAATAAGTTGAGGAACATTAATAAAACTGCCAGTCCGAGAGTACCCCAACGGATATGTTTTCCCCAACGTCTCGACCAAAAAGTTAGACCGTATGCCAGCAATATTGATACTACTGGTAAATAAGGCAAGACATAGCGATCGTCCTTATTAATATTGAGTGAAGATAGGATATAAGCGCCTAATAAAAAAACTAATAGCCATTGCCATTTCCGATCCCCCCTGAAGGGGAAGTTAAATTCCCCTCTCCTTGTAACCGAGGGATTAGATCCCCCCCTGCCCCCCTTAAAAAGGGGGGAGAAGCCCATCAAAGTCCCCCTTCTCGTTCCCAGGCTGGAGCCTGGGAACGAGGGGGATTTAGGGGGATCTAAATTCGACACAGAAGTTTTAAAAAACGCCCTAGTGGAGAGGTTAGCAGTATAAAGAATAAAACCGACAATAGGGACTAAAAATAGTACCCAAGAAACTTGATAAGGTAGAATTTTTAAGTAATAAACCCAAGCATTAATAGTATTAAGTGCGGGGTCTCCTTCTGCAAGTGCTGAATCTATCGTTGCTCGCTTACTACCAGTTAGTATAAGTAACCAATTAGTCCGATACCAAAATCCCCACACTAAGAGTGATAACAATAACGCAGTAATTAGTTGTGCTAAACGTCCCCACTGGCGCTTGATAATTATTCCTATCCCAACCCAAATAATAGGCGTAATTAAAAAGAATAAGGCTGTTTGCTTTACCATGAAAGCTAAACCTAAAGAAAGCCCGAATGCGATCGCCCATAACCATTTAGTATTTGGATGGAACCCCACCCCCTGCCCCTCCCCGCTTGCAGGGAGGGGAGTAGATTTGCTAGTTATTTTCCAAATTGTCAAGCAGCAAAAACATAAAGTAACAATTGCTGTCAGGGGATAATCTAAGAGAAAATCTAAGCGAGATTTATATAAACCTGGTAAAAGCTGACAAATTGCTGCTGCCCATAATGCCACAGGAATACTAAATAACTGAGTACCTAATCCATAAACAGATATTAGTAATATTGCACTAAAAAATAGTTGTACTAAAGTGGCTTGATCTTCCCCAGTACCAAAGATAATTTGAACAATACCTGCGGCAATATAAGTAAAGGGTGGTACTTTAGTCGAAAGTTGCCAGAAACTTACCCACCAGTCACTTGAAAACCATTGCGGATGTTGTAAAGCTTGCCAATAATTTAAGGAACCAGTGAGATATTCTGCCTGATCCCAACTGGGGACGGAATGATCGAGGGAGAACCAAATGCGATCGCACATTGCACCTGCTAACCATATTAGCCCTAAACAAAGTAGCGATCGCCACTGAATACGTCTAAATTGATTATTAATCAAACCTAAATCTTTACTTGATAAATTTGAGCTTTATTATTATACTTGAAACTGAGATAGCAACCAAGAGATAACTTCACTTTGATTTGTTTGGCGGCTACGTTGTAAAGCTTCGTTTAATACAGAAAATTTTAATCCTGGCAAGACTAGAGACTCAGTAATCCTTCGGCTACCTAACCCATCAATAGCAAAAGCAATAACTCGGACATTTTGTACATCTATAATCCAGTATTCTTTAACTTTTAAATCCTCATAAAGCAGACGTTTTTCACCTTTATCATCAGATAAAGAGGTCTTAGCTACTTCTATAACTAAATCTGGTGGGGGATAAATATCTAGATTAATAATAGAAGTTCCCCAATTTACAGCATTAGCATTTTCTCCAATGTAGTAAGATACATCAGGTTGAGCTTCTTGAAAATTGGTTTTGCGATAACTACAATTATCTTTCCCATTCATAGGGATGCCATTAATACTGGCAAACAAGCTAACTGCCATGATAACAATTATATGGTCGCTGGCATGGTCGTTTCCTACTGGTGACATCTCAATTATCATCCTTCCGTTGTAGTAATAACCCTTAGCTTTTGCATATTCAAATTGTTCGATCATCTGAATATATTCATCCCAACTAGCTGTCACCCAGGTATCAGTTGGGATTTTTGTTTGTAATATACTCATATATCACTTCCTCTAAATAAATTGACTTTTGGCGAAAAATTTATTATTCTAATTAAATAAGTTAACTAGATCATCTGTGTTTATCTGTGGTTAATTATCTAAAATTTAACTTCTCAAAGATTTACTGTTGAAATTGCGATAATAACCAAGCACTAACCTGTCCGTGATTCATCTGTCTAGTCCGGCGCAAAGCTTCTTCAAGTAGAGCAATTTTTAATCCTGGTAATACCTGCGATTCCGTAATTTTACGACTACCACTATTTTCTATAGCAAAAGGAATTATTTTGACATTTTGTACATCTAAAATCCAATATTCCCCAACGTTTAATTCTTCATACAGAATACGTTTTTCACCTTTATCATCTGCTAGAGATGTGTTAGAAACTTCAATAACTAAATCTGGTGCAGGATATATATCTAAGTCAATAATGCTAGTTTTATAAGGAATTACATTAGCATTTTTACCGATATATAAAGATACATCAGGTTGAACCTCATTTAATCCTGATTTGCGATATGTACAGTTATCTTTGACGTTGAAATCAATGCCTTTGATACTAGCAAATAAGCTAACAGCTATAATAACGATCGCATGGTCGCTGGCGTGGTCGTTTCCTACTGGTGACATCTCAATTCTCATCCTTCCGTTGTAGTAATAACCCTTAGCTTTAGCATATTCAGATTGTTCGATAATTTGAATATACTCATCCCAACTAGCTGTAACCCAGGTATCAGTTGGGATTTTTGTTTGTAATATACTCATATATCACTTCCTATAAATTGACTTTTGGCGAAAATTTTGTTATTCTCATTGAATAAGTTAACTAGATCATCTGTGTTCATCTGTGTTCATCTGTGGTTAATTATCTAAAATTTAACTTATATTAAATCCGGTGGCATTGGAATTATATGTTTTTTTTTAACGCAAAGGATCGCATTAGCCGAAGGCTTCCCGCAGGGTAGGTAAGCGCAAAGGATCGCAAAGTAAAAAGAATTAAAATTTCTCGTTCCAAAGTTCAACCTTGGAACGAGAAAAGCTGATAGCTAATCTACTCCTTCAATTGGTGCAAATCCTTGACGCTGGATATTTTCTGTTATTACACGCGGTTCTAGGAATTGTAACAAGTAGTCTGGTCCACCAGCTTTAGAACCAACTCCAGAAAGTTTAAATCCGCCAAAAGGTTGACGCGATACTATTGCGCCTGTGATACCTCGGTTGATATAAACGTTACCAACTTCTAATTCAGTTGATACTGTTTGAATGTGGGAAGGTGTGCGGGAGTATAAACCACCTGTTAATGCAAAGTTTGTGCTATTCGCGATATCTAATGCTTCATCGAAATTATTAGCGCGAATGACAGCAACAACGGGACCAAAAATTTCTTCTTGGGCAATTTTAGCATCGGGTGGTACATCTTTGAAGATTACGGGACCAATAAAGTAACCGTTATCTGGTGCAGACATTTCTAATGCTACTTGTGATTCTTTGCGCCCGGTTTCGATGTATTCACGAATGCGATCGCGTGCGTTACTATCAATTACAGGACCTACTTGTGTACCTGGCGCTTCTGCAATATCAACGTTGAGCGATCGCGTAGCTTCCACAAAGCGCTCTACAAAGGTATCATATACAGGATCGAGAACGATTACCCGCGAACAAGCAGAACATTTTTGTCCACTATAACCAAATGCAGACTGCACTACACCTGCAACGGCTTGATCTAAATCTGCACTTTCATCGACAATAATTGCATTCTTACCACCCATTTCTGCAATTACGCGCTTCATGTGTTTTTGTCCTGGTTTTAAAGTTGCTGCATCTGCATATATGCGACAACCTACTTCTTGAGAACCAGTAAAAGCGATAATATGCACATCGGGATGGTTAACCATGTAATTGCCAACCTTAGAACCTTTCCCTGGTACAAACTGAAATACCCCTTTTGGTACTCCAGCTTCGATCAAAATTTCGCTAAATTTAGCAGCAATAACAGAAGAAACTTCCGCAGGTTTAAGTAAAGTACAGTTACCAGTCGCTAATGCTGCAACTGTCATCCCTACTGCAATAGCTAAGGGGAAATTCCAGGGAGAAATAACAACAGCAATACCACGCGGTTGATAGATATAACGGTCAGTTTCCCCAGCTATATCATATATATATCCTTGATCTAACCGTTCCATTTCGTCAGCGTAGTAGCGACAAAAATCTATCGCTTCGGACACTTCTCCATCTGCTTCGCGCAAAGGTTTACCAACTTCTAATACCATCCAAGCTGATAACTCATGGCGCTTTTGTTCCATTAATTCTGCTGCTTTTCGCAATACACCAGCGCGTTGTCTGACTGGAGTTTTACGCCATGCTGGAAATGCTGCTTTTGCTGCTGCAATAGCTTCTTCTGCTTGTTCTACAGAAAGCTGTCCAATTTTACCAATGATTTCATCAGGGTTAGAAGGATTAACAGAATTTACTGTTTCTGCTGTGGTGATATATTCCCCATTAATTAAAGGATAGTAGGTTTTTCCTAATTGTTGGCGAACTATGCGAAAACCTTGTTGCGCTTCTTCTCTAGCTTTGAGGTCAGCATAATCTGTATCCGCAGCATTAGGAAATACTCTTGTAGCTTCAATTACTGCTTGCTCATTTCCCACTGGTGGTGCTAATAATTCTTCTATGGGACGTTCTTCTAAATTTTGTCGCAAAAAGGAACTATTAGCGGTATTTTCTAACAAACGGCGAATTAAATAAGCCAT
>JBARVL010000315.1:0-2750 GCA_049646245.1 Crinalium sp.
AGACGCAGCAAACCTTGGCAGTAATGGGTATTGAGTCAGGCATTATCTGGGCAGATCACCCAACTGATTACTCAAAACCCGTACAAATCTGCATGATTCAAACCATCCAGAATCGGGAACTACCGCCAGATATTGGGTTAGTAATCTTTGATGAATGTCATTCCAGCATCTATTACCAAATTGCTTGGGATATCATGACACACTACTCAGGAGGGATATTTGCGCTTTCAAAGTGTTATTTTATAGGACTAACTGCAACACCTTGGCGGACAAAATATAAAGAAGGGTTTTGTCAGTTTTTCCAAGCCTTAGTAAGAGCGCCAGATCCCATTGAATTAGTCAATATGGGTTATTTATCCCGTCCACGATTGTTTGGGTATGGTGGATTATTAGATTTTGAAAAATTAGAAACTAACAACTTAGGAGATTACACACAATCTTCCATGCAAGCAGTTTGTAATGAGGAGTACAACGCTGAAGTTATTAAATATTTTCTACAGATCTGCCCAGAACGTAAAACAATCGCTTTCTGTGCTAGTGTTTTTCAAACTTACAATTTAGCCGAACAATTTAACGAACTTGGCATTAAATCTGAAGTTGTTGTAGGAACAACTAGCGACTCGGAACGTGAAGCCATTTATCAAAGGTTTGCTACTGGCGAAACTCAACTAATATCTAGCGTTGCTTGCTTGTGCGAAGGATTCGATGAGCCAAGCGTTCAAGCTGCTATTATTGCACGTCCTACCCGTAGTCAAGCACTATTGATTCAAATGTGCGGACGTGCGTTAAGATTGCATCCCTCAAAACAGGATGCGATGTTATTGGATTTTGGAGAATGCTTTAAGCGAGTTTGTAAACCCACTTCAAAACTTAAAATAAGCCTTTGCCCACGTCCTAAACCACCAATAGAAACTCAACTGAAAGAGTGTTTTAACTGCCATGAAATGATTCCCGTGTTCTGTAAAATCTGCCCAGAATGTGGCTATGAATTTTCAGGAAATGACGATGATGACGATGAATCAGATTCAGGTGAGCCACCGATTTTTGGTGAATTATTAGATGGGGAAGAACTTAGACAGCTACGTTATATTCGCTCTCAAATGAAACGGGCATATAAAGCAGGTCGTAATCCTGCCAAAATTAAAATACTGTTTAGAGAAAAGTTTAAATACTTTGCACCTGATGATTGGTTTGTTGGCGCTATCTTTTGCGGAAAGAACTCTACTGCTAACAAAGCTATTTATCTAGATTTCTTGTACCAACTCCGACCAACTGCACCAAAACTTTGGATTAAGTACATGATGGAATTAGGTGCGACTCGTTCGTGGTGAATACATAACCCACGGTAAGTACGTCAAGGCTGAACCTTGAAATCTTATAACTGTTCTTGAGATGTAGGTGAAAGCCCTACCCTTCAAGGTTAGAAGTGACTCCCTACCTGTCCACGCCGAGGTTAATCACCAGAGCGAAGCTGGAAGCAGGGCGCAACCAGAGCCAAATCAGATAGGCACACTGGCGCTAATGGGGGGATACCACGGTGAACTTAATGTGAAGCACCTGAAAAAGCGTCTTACATCAAAGCGAGAATCTGAAATATTTTCTCGACTTCACTACCGATAAACCCGCAGCATCTCTAGTTAATAGCTGCATAACCGTTGGGTTGGTAGTAGGCGAATTGGTGACACCTAAAGTATCAGAACAATCTAAGGAACGGAACGAGGAAAAACGAAGCGTGGGTCAAGAGGTGGTCGAGCCTCAAGTAGGGCAGAACGTCGGAAATCCCACGATTCGGGTAGGACAGACCGTAATTGGTCTGAGGTGTTCAGAAAACACGAACTGGAGAAGAGTATGTTTAGGCACAGCAGCAATGCTAGTGAAACTTGGAAGAATCTGCCCTGGAAGAAATTCCAGAAAGATTTATTCCGCCTCAATCATGCGAGTGTTCAAAGCAATTCAAGTTGGAGACAAGCGCAAGGCTATGTCCCTTCAGAGGTTGATACTCAAGTCAACCGCAGCCTTAATGCTGGCAATACGTCAGGTAACGCAGCTAAACGCTGGAAAAAGAACGGCTGGTATAGACGGCAAAGCCTCACTCAACCATGAGGAAAGGCTTGCTCTGAGTGAAGAACTTAGAACCAGAAGAAACAACTGGAAACACCAGAAGTTACGGGAAATACCCATACCTAAGAAGGACGGGACAACCCGCCTCTTAAAAGTGCCAACCATCGGGGATAGAGCATGGCAGTGCCTTGCAAAACTAGCCTTAGAGCCAGCACACGAAGCAACTTTCCACGCTAGGAGTTACGGGTTTAGAACAGGCAGGTCAGCACATAACGCACAGAAACACCTGTTCGACAATCTACGCTCCACCTGTAACGGAATAGAAAAACGGGTTATAGAACTCGATATCGAAAAATGCTTCGACAGGATTGCTCACAAATCCATAATGGAACGACTCATAGCCCCAACGGGTATAAAGCTCGGAATCTACCGATGCCTTAAAGCAGGAGTCAACCCAGAATTTCCAGAACAAGGAACCCCGCAAGGGGGGGTAGTGAGTCCTTTACTAGCTAACATTGCACTCAACGGCATAGAGGACATTCATCAATCAGTGCGATACGCAGATGATATGGTAATCATTCTCAAGCCCAAAGACGATGCAGTGGCAATACTTGAGCGCATTCGCCAGTTTCTAGCGGAAAGGGGGACGAAGATTAGTGGTCATAAAACCAAGCTAACCGCTACGACAG
>JBARVL010000316.1:0-3682 GCA_049646245.1 Crinalium sp.
CGCCATTAGAAATCTTAAAATCTTATATCCAAAACCAAGACGAACCCGATTAGTAGTTATCGGCTGTCCGTCCTTAACTCCGCCCATGAGTACATGGACGGAGAATGCAGGACGGTTGACAGTTCAATAACTACTCTCTACCGATTTGCACCAACACGGATAATAATTTCTGCCCAATGATTTTGAGCATCAATTGAGTTTACTTTAGTCATATTTAACTGTTCTGCAACAATTGCAGGTATCTATTAAAGCTAATCGCTATTTTAACCGCTACGATTAAATATGAGTCCTTGTTACTCATACCTGGAATATGACCCTGCAAACGCCCGTAGAATTTATAGACGCTTTTGATGTTGTAGTAGTTGGTGCTGGACACGCTGGTTGTGAAGCTGCACTAGCTACAGCACGGCTTGGCTGCCGTACTCTGCTACTTACCCTGAATTTAGATAAAATTGCTTGGCAACCTTGTAATCCGGCGGTTGGTGGCCCTGCTAAGTCCCAGTTAACCCATGAAGTTGATGCACTGGGAGGGGAAATAGGGAAGGTGAGCGATCGCACTTACCTCCAAAAACGAGTGCTAAACTCTTCACGGGGGCCAGCCGTTTGGGCGTTACGGGCGCAGACTGATAAACGCGAATATGCGGCGGTAATGAAGGGAATTGTCGAAAATCAGGAGAATTTGACAATCCGCGAAAGCATGGTAACAGATTTAGTTTTGGGCGCTAATGATGAAGTAGTTGGCGTTCAAACTTATTTCGGTGTCGCGTTTCAATGTAAGGCGGTTATTTTAACAACTGGGACTTTCCTGGGTGGGCGTATCTGGGTTGGTAATAAATCAATGGCAGCAGGACGCGCAGGGGAATTTGCTGCGGTAGGATTAACGGAAACCCTGAATAAATTAGGTTTTGAAACCGGAAGACTAAAAACCGGAACTCCCGCGCGGGTAGATAAGCGGTCTGTAGATTATAGTCAAATGGAACCGCAACCAGGAGACGAGCAGGTAAAATGGTTTAGTTTTGACCCTGAAGTTTGGGTAGAAAGGGAACAACTACCTTGTCATCTCACCCGCACAACTGCGGAAACTCATCGCTTAATTAGAGAAAATTTACACTTATCCCCAGTTTATGGCGGTTGGGTGGATGCGAAAGGGCCGCGTTATTGCCCCAGTATTGAAGATAAAATTGTGCGCTTTGCAGATAAGGAAAGCCACCAAATTTTTATCGAACCAGAAGGGCGCGATATTCCAGAACTTTATATCCAAGGTTTTTCGACAGGACTACCAGAAAATTTACAACTGCAAATGCTGCGTAGTCTCCCTGGTTTAGAAAAGTGCGAGATGTTACGTCCAGCTTATGCAGTTGAATATGATTATTTACCCGCAACTCAGTGTTATCCCACGTTGATGACTAAGAAAGTTGAGGGTTTATTCTGTGCTGGACAAATAAACGGTACAACCGGATATGAAGAAGCAGCAGCACAAGGACTGGTAGCGGGAATTAATGCTGCTAGGTTTGCACGTGGTCAAGAAATGGTTATTTTTCCACGTGAGCAAAGTTATCTTGGTACATTAGTTGATGATTTGTGTACTAAAGATTTACGGGAACCTTATCGGATGTTAACTAGCCGTTCTGAATATCGGTTATTATTGCGTTCTGATAATGCTGACCAACGTTTAACGCCTGTAGGTCGTGAAATAGGGTTAATTAATGACCGTCGCTGGGAATTGTTTAGCAGTAAGCAAGAGAATATTGTTGCAGAAAAAGAACGGCTGCATACGACACGGATTAAGGAACATGAGGAAATAGGAATTGCGATCGCATCTGATACTCAACAAGTAATCAAAGGATCAATTACACTAGCTGAATTGCTGCGTCGCCCTGGTGTACATTACATTGATTTAGAACGTCATGGACTGGGGAACCCCGCCCTTAACTCTGTTGAAAAAGAAGGCGCTGAAATAGAAATCAAATATTCTGGATATCTGCAACGCCAGCAAAACCAGATTGACCTAGTTAGCCGTCAAACTAACCGACAACTGCCACCAGACCTAGATTACGCACTAATTGATACCCTATCTAAAGAAGCCCGTGAAAAACTGGCTAAAATTAAGCCACTTACAATTGGTCAAGCTGGTAGAATTGGCGGTGTTAACCCAGCCGACATTAATGCTTTACTGGTGTATTTAGAACTGCGCTATCGCCAAAAGTCATCAGAAGTTTCAAAAGTGTTGGCTTAATTTAAAAATTATCTCCCTTCCCACTAAAAGATTACTGCTCGTATTCTTCTTCCTTGGCGTTCTTTGCGTCTTGGCGGTTATAAAAATAGGTATTCTTTAGACGGGAAAAGAGTAATTAGGCAATTTCCGAAATAGTATTAGCAGTAGATAATACTAATTTGTTTTCAAAAGTATCCTTAATTCTGTAGCCGATTAGTGAGCAAGATATGTCTCAGGATGTCCAAACAAACCAGCAAACTTCAGACCATTATTCAGATACAATTCCTCTAGAACGCGCGTCTGTTGAGGATCACGCAGATCAATTAATGGATGAGTTGTTTTCAGATATTGACCGGATTTTGGATGGTGGCAGTAAGTTTACGACAGAAACAGCACAACCAGAATATGTTTCTTTGCAGGCTCTGAAAATGCCTGAAATGTCACCGCCAGAAACGACTGTGACACCTGATGAACAGCCAAAAACACAGGTGACAGAGGAACAGGCTCATACATCCAATGCTGCACCTCAATCTTTAACTAAAAAGTCGAATACTGAAGAAAAAAATCCCAGCGACCCTAAGAATGCTAGATATGGTAATTGGTTTGAGAAAATCTTATTAAGTTTAAGCTTTGCATCTTTGTTAGCATTTGCAGTTTTATGGTTAGTTAGCGAGAAGAAGTTAAACTTGCAATTTGGGCAGCAGTATAATACTGCTCCAAGTACTCAGCCTCAAATATCAGAGTCAGATGCTAAGTTTATAGAATATATGCAGCGATCGCTCTTAACAATAGATCGCAAAGCTCAAGCAAGCAAACAACAATCAACAGCTACCCAGCAAAATTCTAACCAATCCCAAGTACCTGCTAATGCTAATGTCGCTATTCCTAGCAGAACCACAAAAGTAATTGAGAAAGTATACATTCCCGTCTATCCGCCACAAGCATCAACCTCTGTAGCACCTTCAACCGCTCTCAGCCCATCCTCCCCACAAGTACGGGCAGCTACTGGAGCTATTAAACCGCCTCCACCACTACCACAAGTAGCTGGATCTCCTCCAACAATAGCCCCACCATCAACAAATACATCACCATCAAAAAGCTGGATACCAGCAACACCAGGAAATAAATTTACCTTAGTTGGATTAGTAGAGAGCGGGAATCGTCCTGCTGCGTTATTTGAAATTAAAGGTGTTACTCAAAGAATTTATCAAGGTCAAACTATTGGCGACAGTAATTGGACTTTAGTTGCTGTTGCGGAGCAAGAAGCAATTCTCAAGCGTAATGGACAAGTAAAATCTGTTTACGTTGGGCAAAAGTTTTGAACAGTTATCAATTAACAATAACCAAGCTGAATTAAGGAGTCTTGACTGTGGGGTTATTTGATGATATCAATCGTTTTTTAGAAAGTAGATTAGAGGAATTTTTACGCAATAATCCCCATTTAGAATTGCAGGCGCTAGAAGAACA
>JBARVL010000317.1:0-2672 GCA_049646245.1 Crinalium sp.
CGCAAAGGTAAGCGCAAAGGATCGCAAAGGTATATTGAGATTGATCATGGATATTTCCTTGATTAGGCTGCATATCGAATAATTTCTACTTCTGCACCATTATTAATAGCAGTTTCGGCTCTTTGTAATACCTGTCCAGCGATCTGATCGCTTAAATAATATTCCCCACAGTTATCACAAACGTCTGCGGGAATTTGTTTGATAATTACAATTGAATTATCCCTTTCTAATGTAACAGTTACTAACCCTGCTTGTTGTTTGTCCATCTTTGCAAATTAAACATTGCATAAGCTTTATATCCTACTTCTAAAAGTATCTCGCTACAGATTCGGATCGGCAATATAAGCTCTTCTTAGTTACTCAAATCTACCAGATTTAAGAGTGCGATCGCACTTAACTAAGCTAATTTTATAACTAGAGAAACTATGGAGATTACTTTAAAGATATAGGCATTCTTGTTGGTGCAGTTTTCCACATTAAATCTATTTCTTCCGGTGTCAATTTATAAGCTTGATTCACTAAGTCAGACAGACGATGTTCTAGTTTTATAGCTTCGGCGCGTCGGATTTGAATTGCAGGGGCATACTCATTATATGCTTCTTTGAGAGCTTTTAATGTAGCAGGACTTAAGGGATCTGAGGATTTAGTTTTACGCATCCGCTTTCTAACTTCGTCTACAAGTTCATTAAGTTCTAAATTGGCAAAGTTTTCGAGTTTTTGTCCGAGTTTTTCAATGTTATAAGTTATTTGTAACCATTCCAGTACATCTTGATAAGCTGATCGGTTAATTTTAGTAATTTCAATTAAACGGCTCACAATTTCTTCTACTTCTGTGCGAATTTCATCTGTAGGCGGTGCGATAGGTATAGTTTCCATTAAGTAACCAGCAGGATTTAGAGCTTCATCTTTCATGTGTGGTAAATAACGCCAATTGTGCCACCAGATAAGCGGCGAATTTAGAACAGCTAAGATATATAAATCAGCTTTAGGTAAAATAAAAGCTTTATTATTCGTTAAATAGCAATTTTCATCATAGCTATATGATGGATGGAACTGAATTTCTTGATAGATAATTTTTGGTTGGTCAAATAGCTCCCAATAGTCAATTGTATCCTGAATTTCATACCATTTATAATTACCTTTTTTTCTGCCCATCCATTTACCATCTTTGATTTCATCCCATTGTTTTGGTCGTGGTTCTAGCTGTTGGCGATAATTATTAAGATAAGACTTGATTGCAGGATATTTATCAATGTCAATGCCTCGACGGGTGAAAATCATCCAACGATTGTCCCATTCTGGATGCCAACGTTTTATATCTTGACCCCGCAAGTACGGTTTGATAACTTCAGATGATTTGGGATCTGCTTTTACTAAACTATTTTTAGTAGCTTCATCAATTAGAAATACTTCGTTACAGCCTGTTAATATACCCCAGTAAGGTTTAATACCTGCAAAATCTTTTAAATTTATACCTATTTGCTGAATTTTACTCATTAATTCTTCAATTTCAGTATTTTCTAAACTCCAAGCATTAGCAGTGAAGCGTGACCAATTAATTTTGCTAGAATTTTCTTTAAGATATTGAGCTAAATTAATATTAGCTAGTTTGTTTCGTGGAACTGAACAAATAGTAACCGATGAAGACGGCTCTGGTTTAACTATTATTTCAGGTACAATATTTTCATCAATATCTTCTACAGCTTTCTTTATTGTTACAATGCAAGGAAAAGTATCAGCATCATCAAAAATTGGGGCGTGTCCAAAATCAATAATTTGCTCAAATACACTTTGATAAGCAAAAAATTTACGCAGGGGTTCACCATATCCTGACTTCAGCCATTTATTAGTCACAATATAAGAGAGCATTCCACCAAGTTTAAGAATATTTAAACCTTTTTCGTAGAAATATGTATAAAGATCCGCCATACCATGATAAGATTTATAACTTTTCTGTAAGTAAGGCTTGAGCGCAGAAAATAATTTTTGCCGTACATAAGGCGGATTACCAATTACTACATCAAAACCACCTTCGGCAAAAATTTTTGGAAATTCCGCTTGCCAATTAAATGCCCTATCTACTACATTAGAATCATCAACGATGGAATTACCTACTTTAATATTGTTATCTAAGTAAGTTAAAGTTTTCCCCTTTGCAGCAGTTTTTAACCAGAGGGAAAGCTTGGTAATTTCTACTGATTCTGATAATAAATCTACGCCATAGAGATTATTGCTTAAAATAGTTCTGTCTAAGTCAATTGAACTTGGTTGTTTTGAGATATGTCCCAAAGCTATTAAAGCTTGATTTACTCGCTCATATTGCAGAATCAAATAATCGAACGCAGCTATTAAAAAAGCACCAGATCCACACGCTGGATCGATAACTCGTGTTTTTTTTAATACTTCATCGCGATAAGTTTCCCAAAACTTAATTTCTGTTTTTCGTTGTGTGTTAGTTGATTGTGCAGAAAATGAATTAAGCCCGAAGCGATCGCGTAATTCTGCTTCTTTTTTATTCAGATATCCACCGATAGCAACTTCGGCGATATATTGCGTCACCCAAGCAGGAGTATAAAACACTCCCTGAGTTTTTCGCTTACCTTTTTTATTGTCGTATTCCTGTCCAGCAGTTTCCGCTTTTAACTCTTCTAAATCTGTAACGGACTGCTCAA
>JBARVL010000318.1:0-8628 GCA_049646245.1 Crinalium sp.
CGCCATTAGAAATCTTAAAATCTTATATCCAAAACCAAGACGAACCCGATTAGTAGTTATCGGCTGTCCGTCCTTAACTCCGCCCATGAGTACATGGACGGAGAATGCAGGACGGTTGACAGTTCAAAAGTGGCAATTTCACCGTAAACGTCGCACCTTTGCCTTCTCCTGCACTGTCCGCTTCCACAGTTCCACCGTGTACTTCTACCAACTGGCGTACAATTGCTAATCCTAGTCCCAATCCCCCATAAGATCTAGTGCTAGAACTATCAGCTTGGCGGAATCGTTCAAAAACATAAGGCAAAAAGTCTTCACTAATACCTTTACCTGTATCAATTACTTGCAGTTGAGCATAAGCATTGCTAGTTAAATGCTCCTCAACATATTCCAATTTCACTTCTACACGCCCACCTTCAGGTGTAAACTTAATGGCGTTAGAAAGTAAATTCCAAATAACCTGCTGCAAGCGATCTGAATCACCTGAAACCTGAAAAGATTTTGCAGGTAAAACTTCTACAAATTGAATAGCCTTAGTTTCTGCCGTCGGACGTACAGCATCAATAGCTGCTTCAACCGTCGCCACCAAATTAATCGGACGCATATTCAAGCGAATTTTCCCCCTGACAATGCGGGAAACTTCCAAAATATCATCAATTATTTGTGCCTGAGACTTCGCATTACGTTCAATTGTCTCTAATGCCCGTGCAGTTGTCGCTTCATCAAACTTGCGCGATCGCAACAACTTAGCCCATCCCAGCATAGAATTAAGCGGTGTCCGTAATTCATGAGAGACGATCGCTAAAAACTCATCCTTCATCCGATTCGCTTGCGTTAACGCTTCAGCCTGTTGCTGTAGCAACTCCTGCGCCCGCTTTTGATCCTCAATATCTGTATTTGTTCCAAACCAACCCAGAATCTGCCCGCCTCGATCTTGTAAAGGTAATGCCCGACTAATGTGCCAGCGATAAGTTCTACCAACAGACTGATACAATCGAAATTCAACTTCGTATAATTCCCCAGTTGCCAGAGACTTATTCCAACGCTCAAGACACCGTTCTAAATCGTCTGGATGTATAACATTCTTCCATTCCCAGTTCAAAATCTGTTCGCTTGTGCAACCAAGGTACTCAAGAGCGCGTTGGTTGATGTAATCAAGATTACCATCTGCCGTTGCCGTCCATACTTGCTGCGGCATCACCTCTGTCAATAAGCGAAAACGTTGTTCGCTCGCCTCAGAAGTAGCGCGTGCTTGCTGTTCCCGCACCAGTAATTGATCTTTAAGCTGATTAGCTGCTTCTAGTTGAGCAGTTCTCTCCATCACTCTTTTTTCTAGTTCTGCATTCAAAGCGCGAACTTCTGCCTCCGCTTTTTTCAAGGAAGTAATGTCCTGTGTCACCACCATCCCACCAAAAATTTCTCCCTCATTGTTTCTCACAGGCAGCGTATGCACTAAATAAATATGATTGTTATAGGGAACTTCATTAATTCTTAGTTCTCCATTAAGGGCGGCTCGGTAATCTGGCTCAATCTGTTCGCAAGTTTCTGGCGGAAATGATTCCCAAATCGTTTTTCCTTCTAGTAACTCTCTAGAAAGACCAACTGCTGATAAACCTGCTCCATCAGCAATTGTGTAGCGTAAATCTTGATCAAATAAAATTACTGCACCACTGGGATAATTTTGGGCAAGTGTACGGTATAACTCCTCACTTTTTCTCAGTGCTGCTTCTGTTTGCTTACGTTCCGTAATATCGTTGAGAGTTCCAGAAGTACCAATAATATTATCTTCAGCATCTAGTACCAAACGAGCAAACACTTCTATGCAACGACAACCACCATCTTTGCTGAGATAGCGAATTTCATGGCGACAGTATTCTTTTTGGCGTTGAATTAAAGGTTGAAATAATTTTAAATTGCGCTGTCGATCATTAGGATGAACGTAATCTAAAAAGTTAGTGCCAATACTTTCATTAACTGAAAATCCCGTAATTTCTGTCCATGCTGGATTAAGGAATGTCCATAAACCAGCAGCATCGGTCTGGAAAATTACTTCTTTAACAGTATCAACTACAGAACGATACTTGCGCTCACTTTCTTGTAACGCTACTTCAGCTTTTTTCCGTTCAGTAATATCAGTATGGGAACCAACCATCCGAATAGGTTTGCCATTTTCATCCCACAAAGCTTGACCACGATCTAAAACCCATTTGTAACTGCCATCCTTGCATAAAACCCGATGCTCAGTTAAATAAAACGGTGTTTTTTTATCAAAGTGATCTTGGATAGCTTGAGTTACCCAGCCGAGATCATCTGGATATATCCGTCTACCCCATTCATCTAAATTATGGTGAATGTCGTCATCTGCGTAACCAAGCATTTCTTTCCAACGAGTAGAAAAAAATATTTCATTAGTTTTGACATTCCAATCCCATATTCCATCATTATTACCACGTAATGCCAACTGCCAGCGTTCTTCGCTATCTCGCAGCGCCTCTTCTGTGCTACGACGTTGATTAATTTCTTGTCTTAATTTTTTGTTTGCTTGGATTAATTTAGCTGTGCGCTGCTTAACTTTTTGCTCTAAGGTTTCATTAGCATTTTTAATTTCTTGAAACTTTTGATTAAGCGCGATCGCCATAATTTGAAAATTACTGACTAGAGAATCTATTTCTGCCACTAAGCTATGAGGCCAAGCGATCGCTTCTCTATCTAGTAGTTTATCAGGTAAGTTAGTTGTTACATCTGCCAAGCTTTCTATAGGAATAACTAATTTACGACTGACTAACTCTGCTAATATCATAGCCGCGATCGCGATCAAGAGCATAATAGCAAGATCTTTAATATAAATATCTTGCAAATCTTTAACATAGGGAGCCGCTGGTGCTTCTACTATTAATTTCCAAGGTATTTTGTCCCCCATCAATGTTTCTTGCACATAGAAAGAATTTTTCCACAGTACTACCGGAGGCACTTTTCCTGGATCTGGCAACCATTGATAGATACTATTATTAATTAATTTTATTTCCCCCTTTTGAGGACGTTTGAATTTTTCTATAACAGTTTTCTTTTGCTGGTTAGTAGCAATAATAAAACCTGCTCGATCAACCAGGGTAATTTGCAATTCTTTATTTTCAATTTTTGATGATATACGTCTGCTGATATAGTTCAAGTCCCAAGATACATATACTAATCCCCTAAACTGATTTTTGGCAATTATTGGCACACTTAAACCAACATGAGGATTTGTTAAGAATTGGTCTGTATAAATATTGGTTAATAAAGGTTTTCGTTGTGCTTTTGTTTGTTTGAAATTACTTTCATCAGCGACGTTTAACCCAATATTGTCTCTGCCTTCCTGATTAAATCTTGGATAAGCTGCAATGATCTTTCCGGCTGTATTAGTAACATACAGATTATTAAAATCTATCAAAGCTTTTTCTAAAAGTTCTGTACTTTGCTGTAGTCGAGTTGGTGTGGCATTTTCAGCAAGGAGTTTACTCTCAGAATCCACAGCAATTTTCGCGAGTTCTTGTAAAGCATATACCCGATGTTTATGCCAAGCTTGTAAGTCACTAATAATATCTGTAGAAGTAGATTGCAATTCAGTTGTAACCAAATCTGTAATGTTACTCATAAACCGTTGACCATCTAAAACAGTCAGCATGAGTACAGGAAAGAACACAAAGGCTACTAACAGGTTTAATGATGTTTGCTTGATAGATAGCTTTTTCTTGACTTGGGAACGAGATATCCATTTAGGGATAGGTAAATAAGTAAGTATTAAGTTAGCAAGTAAAGCGTTAAAAATGCCATTAACAGACTGCTTAAAAAGTACTAAAAATGTTTGGGTAGAATCTACGTGCAAAACTATGTGATAAAATACCCACACCAAAGGTATGCCAATAAATACCCAATAAATTCCATCAAGTAAAAGGAGATTTTCGCTGTAGCGGCGCGATAGCAAACCTACAAATAATACCTCGCAGATTAAAATAACCGCAGCGTAAGGATGATTCCATAAAATTACTGTATAAACAGCAGCAATAATTGCTGTTAGCGTACCCCAAAAAAGTCCGAATAAACGTAATACAATTAGGACAAAAACACTACCAAAAAGGAAATCTAATCCAAAAAATAGTGGCAGTTTAAAATAGTTACCTGCATACGCCGCTACCGTTAGAATCAGCAGTGCCAGAGGAGATTTTTTGTTAAGTGGGGGAATCATTGGCAATAAAATGTATGGCGAGGCGATCGCGCGGGGAATAAAATCTTTTTACTAACAGTATATCAACTGCTCGTAGTAGCTTATAATACATAGCTTATAAGCTACTACTGTTAGATCTAATTTACAGATTCTAAACTTACAATCCCTGACCACTGAACTTTTTTAAGTTGCGATCGCCGATAAGAGAAAAATTTATCTGGTTCTTGATAGGTGCAGTGAGGCGCGATCGCAATTTGCTCAGAATTTATACCTAGTTGTGCCAATTGAATGGCATTAACTTTCCGCACATCTAAACGCATCTTATCGGGTTCTGGATCTGGTAATACAGGCGAATTGGGCAACCCCTGCAAAAAATCTAAAATTGCCTCGTGAGAACGTGCAACATTTTCTGGTATAATGCTGGCTCCAACATCAACAGCAACATCAACAGAGACTTGATAAACTTCACCTGAAATAGCAGGTCCCATAGCTACAAGCAAATTTTCTAATTTGCTACCTGAAGCAACTAAGTTTGCGATCGCTTCTGGCACAATTTTAGAGGCAGTCCCACGCCAACCAGCATGAATTGCTGCCACTTGTCCCCTATGGCGATCGGCAATCAAAACCGGAGTACAATCAGCACTACACACCCAAATAGCCTGGTTAGCTTCCTCTGTAACCATCCCATCAGCAGGTACTAACCCCCCCTCAAATTGTTCGGAGCCTTCAGCCGCAGCCGCCACTATCATTGACGGCGTTAGCACTGTATTACCATGTACCTGTTTAACTCGATAAACTTCAGCCCCTGGTTGCAGCACCTCCACTAACTCTAACGGAGTTCTAGGCGAAAACAAACAAGTAAAAAATCCATGCGACCAAGGTTCCAGCAAGCTACAAGTTAAATAAGGTAATCCTTCCCAACTGTTCCAGTGCCAAGTATTCATAAAAATCTGTAAATAAATTAACTACAAGTGAGCCGACACCCAAGAAATTATCTATGCTATCTTAAGTGACTATTTCTCCAACTAGCAGCCGTGGCATTTGATCCTCAACAGCTTGAATCCCTAGTAGGGGCAAATCAAAATCAACCTCTACAGCTTTCATTTCATATATTTGAGACATTATCTTCTACCAATCACAAGCTTTGGGAATTAATTGATCAAGGCGCTGAATCAGGAACAGTTGTAATTGCCACCCAACAAACCGCAGGGAAAGGTCAATGGGGACGGCATTGGCAATCTCCTGAAGGTGGTCTATACCTATCTATAGCCGTTGCTCCTAATATACCCGCCGCCAACAGTGCCATGCTTACCTTTGCTAGTGCTTGGGGAATAGCCACCGCCCTACGGGATCATGGTATTCCAGTCTTACTCAAGTGGCCTAATGATTTGATACTTAGTGGACATAAACTTGGCGGTATTCTTACCCAAACCCGTGTCCACCAAGGAATAATTACCTCTTCAGTGATTGGTGTTGGGATCAACTGGGCTAACCCAGTACCTGAAACTGGCATTAATCTTAAATCTTTTTTTAAGAATCAGGAAAGCCCGCCAATAAAATCAGTAGAAATGTTAACGGCTATTACTCTTAAAGGAATTTTATCCGGATACCAAAACTTTTCAGTAGAAAAATTAGACGTTTTGCTGTCTTCTTACTTGAAACTTCTAATTAACCAGGAACAATCTATCCTTGTAGATGGACATCTTGGAAGAGTTGTAGGTGTAACCTCCACTGGAGATTTGCAAGTTCGCACTTCATCAGTAGAATCCACCTCTGAAATTTGTCTAAAGATCGGTACAATCAGTTTGGGCTACAACAAATAGTTGCTCAAAGCCAAAATCCTGAAAGATTTTGGTGTTAATAAAACTACCTTGACTAAATAATTATCAAGTCAAGTTTAAAGGATCAACGATGAAAAAAAGGATAAATGCTCTTTGGATCAACGCCATAGAGAAGTTTAGTTCATAGTTCATACTTCAGTTGACTACAACTCCCTAAAATTCACCCAACATTATATATAGAGAGACTAATGAGTACAGAAGCGGAAAACCCAAAACAATCCTCCAATTATTGCACCCCCTTAAGCATTTTTTATCGGCGTTCCCTACTTATCCAAGGATTGGGTTGGGTTGGCGGTTTAGGTGTCCTCAGTAATGGGTTAATGTTTGCCAATGCTGAACCAGCGCAGGATACAGCCATCACTACCACAGCAGAAAGTCCCCGCAACGTCATTGTAGATGCAGAACCTGTTGTAGATGTTGCCCCTAAAAGTACTCCTTTATCGCCACCATCTGTATCCCAACGACCTCAAGATCCCGTTGTAGTACCCAAACCTTCAGCCCCAGAACGCAAATCTGAACCCGATACAGCACGTCAACCTTCCCCAGAACGCAAATCTGAACCAGTAGCTGTCCGCAAATCTTCTACACCAGAAAGAACTAATAATTCAGATGTTGCTGTTGCTCAACCAAAACGGACTTATCCAAATTTAGTTGTACCAGCTACGCCTGAACAAATAGCACTTCCAAATGTCATCCCTAATACTACAGCAGCCAGCCCTAAAATTCCGGTGAGCGTAAAAAATGATGTTTACGTTGATGCTACTGTTGAGAAGAGCGATAACTACACTATTAAAGTAGGTAGAAACGACTCACGCCTGCAAGAATCTAGCAAAAAGCCTGTTATTGCCCTAAAACAAGCCTCAACCTGCAAAACTGTGTTACGGGGACCAGGACTATATCGGGGGCTATGTGGTGCAGTAAAAGTGAGTCCACAAACTGCAACGGCTTATCGTACTATTGCTGTTCCTGCTCCTGAGTCTGTTGCTGTGCGACTGCCTAACTTAAGCAAGCCAAAACTGCAAAATCAACAATTTGTTAATGTGGCTTCAGTTAATATTAATCCTATTCGAGTTAGTCCCCCAAAAACTCGTCTTAGCAGCTACCGTCGTTTTACACCAGTGGCTGCGGTGCAGCGAAGCTTACCCAGCTTATCGGGCTTACCGACAACAGTAAATTCCTATATTTCCAATATTTACCCACATTTATTGCCAAGTAATGGCACAAGTAATGGCAACAGTAGCTTCATTTTTCCCCTAGCAGTTCCCGCATCCATCACATCAGCTTTTGGTTGGCGGATGCACCCAGTATTGGGATCTCGCCGTTTTCACGCGGGTACTGATATTGGCGCACCAACGGGGACACCAGTAGTGGCAACTGCCCCTGCTCAGGTAGCTAGTGCTGGTTGGATGGGTGGCTATGGCAAAACAATTATTCTTCAGCAAAACCCAACCCAACAAACTCTCTATGGTCACTTATCAGAAATTTTTGTTCAGCCAGGTCAAATTGTAGAACAGGGAACTATAATTGGGCGCGTAGGTAGCACTGGCAGATCCACTGGCCCACATTTACATTTTGAAACCCGTGAATTGACATCCCAAGGCTGGGTAGCCACAGATCCAGGGCTGCAATTAGAGTATGCTATGGCTCAGTTAGCTAGTTCTTTACGTGCCTCCCAAATAATCACCCACCCAGACAGTTAATCAATTAACAATTAACAATTATCAGTTCTTTAGGGCTTAGGTAACAAAATTAGCAGGTTACAATGATTTCGCTCCTGTTGAGTGCTAAACCCAAAATAAAAGTGCCAAATTAATTGATAATTGTTAATTGTTTAAAAGTAGCCGTTTTCTGCTAAGAATGTCGGTGTAATTTCATGTTGGCGATCGCCATTTTTGATATCTCTAGCAGAAGAAAAACCCATAAACTTTTCGACATACTTACCAAGAATATCGCCTTCCAAATTTACCCAGCTTCCAGGCTGTAAATAACGTAGGTTAGTTTCCGCAAAACTGTGGGGAATTACAGCTACCTGAAACCAAGTACTATCCCAATCACAATCTGAAATAGTCAAGCTGACACCATTAACTGCGATACTTCCCTTTGGGACTATGTAACGCGCAATTTGTCTTTGCCACTGGTCAGCAAATATTGATGGTGCTGTAAACCGCATTTCCCAAGCTTGGGCTGTTTGTACTACTGATTCTAGACAACCAATCCCATCTACGTGACCAGTGACGAAATGCCCCCCTAGCTTGCTACCAACCCGTAAAGAACCTTCTAAATTGACGTAAGCTGCTGCTTGCTGCTGCTGCCCTAGAGTAGTACGAGTTAACGTTTCTGGTGAGGCGGCGGCTACAAAGCCTTGGGGTAAAATCTTTTCTACAGTCAGGCAAACCCCATCGACTGCCACACTATCACCAATCTCTAGATCCTGCAAAAGTGATCCTGAGCCATTTCCGAGGCAGGAAATTCCAAAACGATCCTCCCCCTGTGGTCTAATTGTTCCCAGTGCTTGAATTAATCCTGTAAACACTGCTGTTAAGTCCAACTAAAGTAAGTAGTAGTAAATGCTCAAATTGCCAGCCA
>JBARVL010000319.1:0-11878 GCA_049646245.1 Crinalium sp.
TAAGCTGTTGTGTTTCTAAATTTTATATTTTAGAGAGGGAGGAGAGAGGAGGGAGGAGAGAGGGGAAGAGGGTTTGATAACTTTTATATCAATTATCATATGTACAATTTAGATGCGCGTTAGCTTACTCCTCTTGTCGCCGCTACCCTATTGCATTGGCGGGCATCAGGGTAAGAATTATCAATCAATTACCTAGAAACATTTAATTCCATAAATATATGAACTCCAAAATAGCTTGTTTGATAGCTAGTCTCACCCTAGTTACTAGCCTGATTTCCTGTTCTAATAACACTAATAGCCAAAATGAAACTGCCGCTACTACTACGAGTGCAGTTAACAATCCTATTGAATGTCAATATATGTATTTTCAAACGAAGGATTGTAAACCATCTACTCCTAGTTCCCCAATAGCATTATCTCAAAATACCTATAAGCCGGAATTCTCCAGTAATATTTCTACCTCAGAATCATCTCCTACTAACTTAGTTAGCAATATTTTAAGTGGTAGTAGAAATTTAGCTTCACCGCCTAACCAGTTGTCTAGCAATCCTGCCAACACACAAAATTTTGCCAACTCAACATCTCCATCTCGTCCCTTTAGCAATTCTAACAGCAACTTAGTTACTACTAATACTGTTACTCAACTTTCCGCTCCAAACCGCCAATTAGAAACTTCAAACTATAACTTAGATTATACCAATAACAATCAAACAATATTTCCAGGAGTAACTAACACTCCCACAATAGAATTTTCTCAGCAAACAGTAGCTACTGGAGTAACCACCAATGAATTGCCGTTGCCATCATCTAGGAAGAATAATTTAGTTAAATCATCTCAAACTCAGGTGCAAGAGTTACCACCGCCTCGTAACTTACAACTACCTACTAATCAATTCAACGCTGAATTAACTCCCAATAAGATCCAAGAACCAATTCCCTACTTTACGCCACAACAAGTATCTAATAATCAGATTAACTCTAACTTAAATACCAATCTTTTACCAGTTCCCTTATCTACCAGTAATTATTCCGAGAATCCAAAACAAATAGCTCAAGTCGCAAGTACTAAAGACTCTAAGCCATCATTTTCTACCAGTAGCAATCTAGATTATTTTGTTGATACAATTGAGCATCAGTTAAATACCAATGAGTTACAACCCACATTAAATTTATCTCCTAATCAGGTTAATTTTATCCAGAATAATAATCAAAAACAAATTCAATTACCTGCTCAGGAAAAAACCTTACAATCTTATCACCCTCAACAAAATTCGCCATCCCAGTCATTAATAAAATCTGGAATTAAAGAAATATATAATAGTAATAGTAATTTGGAGTTAGGGACAATAACTAAAAAGTTACCTCAAATATCCCAAAACTCAGACATATCTAACAATTCAAGAAACTTAAGACCACAATTAAGCAACTTGAGCGCCAGAATCAAATATTAACTTTCAATCATAATTTGGGATGAAAGTCCAAAATATTGATCTTAGACTCATCAAATAAAGCGATGATGATGTCCAGCAACTCAACCTTAACAAAACAGTTTTAGTTACTGATAAGTTTTTCAGGTGGATTTTTCCTTTTTGTTGACTCTGAGTGCGGGAAAGTCAGCCGTCAATTTTATATAGTAGCAAGCAAACAGCGCAAATCACGATCAGCCTAAAAGCTGGTATAGCAACTGCCTGGGTGCTTAAGGCATGAGCCTGGGCAGGCGGGCTTTGAATGTATGGTTTCCCCACCCTTTTAGGGTGTAGGGGAAAAAGTGGCTCAACGCCTAACTCATAAATTAAATTATATGTTTTTGTGTACCTATCTGCGGATAGACTTTAAGTATGTTATTTTAAGTACTAAGTTGATAAATGGGGAGATAGTTTGCTCTTCTGTGGCTACTTACTTGTAAGTCAGTAAAGTAGATAACCAGGGTTAATCAGGAGCAGTCGTAACTATCCATTAAATAAAGACATCTACCAAATTCCCTAAATGTTATGATATCTAAACGTCTACAGTCTAAAGTAATTTATTTCATGGCTGGTCTAACCGTTGCTAATGGTATAAATTATATTTCCGGTAATAATAGCCAAAACGAAACAGTTGCTAATAGTGCGCCTGTTCCTAGTGAACTTGACAATCCTATTGACTGTAAATATCTGTATTTTAAGAGCAAAAATTGCCAATCATCTGCGGAAGATTCCCAGGACGAACTTTTGCTAAAAGTCTCAAAAGCTATCTCTCCGCCAGGGTCATCTAATACATCCCAAAGCTCTCCCCTTCCAAAATTATCGGTTTACGGTTTAGCTAACACACTTTCATTAAATAACAAGCCTTCAATTTCGCCACCTAAAAAATTATCTAATAAGGTAGCTAGAAGATCTAGAAGTTCTGCAAATCTTAGATCAAAAAATGCGAATCGCCGGAGATATTTTCCTTCAGATAACTTAGTGGCGAAAACCAATCTGACAAGTTCTGATATTAATCGTCTAATTCCAGTTTCTAACAACCAATTAAAAAATTACAATCCTAACTTAGATGCTGGATTAAATAACAATCAGGCAGAGGCTATACTATTAACTAACAGTTCCACGTCAGAATTATTTGATAGCACAAGGCAGCCTGAATTAAATTCCCATCAAATACAACCAACATTATCCGCTAATAACGGTGCAGACTCGACCCCTCAAACTCAGGCGCAAGAGTTACCTGCCTCTACTAATTTACCATCAAATACCAATCAGTTGAATCCTGAATTAATTAGCAGCAAGATAGAAGCACCACAAAATATATATAAAGCTCAACCAGAATTTGCTAAGAAGCCGATTAATCTTGAATTAATTATCAGTCGTTCACAACCTCAATTACCATTTAAATAATATAGGACTTACGCACCGAACGGCTGACTGCTATAACATAAGAAATTGAGGACGTTTAAACGTTCAAACTTGACATTGGCTAACTGTTGATGCAGATTCCGCGCTTACACCCAGATACTATTGAGCAAGTTAAGGAACGTGCAGACATCGTTGATGTTGTCTCGGAATACGTTGTTTTGCGTAAGCGTGGGAAAGATTATCAGGGTTTGTGTCCTTTCCATGAGGAAAAAACACCAAGTTTTACGGTTAGTCCTGGGAAGCAGATGTTTTACTGTTTTGGCTGTCAAGCTGGCGGTAATGCGATTAAGTTTTTGATGGAGGTAGGGAAACGCGCGTTTGGTGAGGTAGTGCTAGATTTAGCACGGCGCTATCAAGTACCTGTACAAACTCTAGAACCTGAACAACGTCAAGAGTTACAGCGTCAGTTAACGCAGCGAGAGCAATTATATGAAATTTTAGCGGTAACTACGAGTTTTTATCAACACGCTTTAAGACAACCCCAAGGAAATTTGGCGCTGGAGTATTTGAAATCTGAACGAGGTTTAACTGAGGAAACGATTCAAAGTTTTCAGTTAGGTTATGCGCCGTCTGGTTGGGAAATTCTTTATAAATATTTGGTTGAACAAAAAAGCTTTCCAGTGCAGCTTGTAGAGCAAGCTGGTTTAATTGTACCACGTAAATCAGGGGGAGGTTATTATGATCGATTTCGCGATCGCCTGATAATTCCTATCCACGACACCCAAGGTAGAGTTATCGGTTTTGGTGGACGTACTTTAACTGATGAGCAACCAAAGTATCTTAATTCACCCGAAACTGAGTTATTTGATAAGGGGAGAACTTTATTTGCTTTAGATAAGGCAAAAGATGCTATCGGTAAGCAAGATCAAGCTGTGGTAGTTGAGGGTTATTTTGATGCGATCGCACTTCACGAAGCTGGTATTAATAATGTAGTAGCATCTTTGGGTACTGCACTTAGTTTAAATCAAGTAAAACAACTGCTGCGTTACACCGATTCTAAACGAATAATTCTCAATTTCGACGCTGATGCTGCTGGAACTAATGCCGCCGAAAGAGCAATTGGCGAAATAGCTAATTTAGCTTATCAAGGGGAAGTACAGTTAAGAATTCTCAATTTACCAAAAGGTAAAGATGCTGACGAATTTGTTAAAGGTAAAACTGATGGTGCGGCAGAATATCAAAAATTATTAGATAATGCCCCTCTGTGGTTAGATTGGCAGATTCAACAAACATTAGTTAATCGAGATATCAGTCAACCTGACCAATTTCAGCAAGTTGCTCAACAAATGGTTAAGTTACTGAGCAATATTGAGAATGCCGCTAGTCAAACTCAGTATTTAGAACTTTGTGCCAAATTACTGGGCAAAGATGATAGCCGCTCTGTAACATTACTAATTGAAAGTTTACGAAAGCAACTTAAGAAATTAAATTTACCATTACAACCAAAAGCTAACAATCAACAGCAATTTATACCTGTCCCTGCTAAAACCGATCGCGATCTTTTACACCAAGCAGAAATATTACTATTAAAAATTTATATACATTGCCCGCAATATCGAGAAGACATTCTTTTTGCTTTAGAAGATCGAGATTTATTATTTAGCCTTCAATATCATTTAGTGTGGCAATATTTTCAAGAATTAGCACTAAAATCACCAGAAACTATTTATACCTCCGAGGAAATTATTTCATTATTGCAAGATTTTAGTGTTCAACTACCTAAAAATATTGCTAATTTCATACATTTATTTCATCTGGACGAAAAAAGTCAGCTAGAAATTCTTAAACCACATTTGGTAATTAGGACAGCAGTTGCATCTTTAGAAAGGGTAAAGTGTGAACTACAGCGACGTTACTGTTTGCAAAAGTGGCGTAATTTAGAAACATCTGCTAAGGATTGGGTGTTTTATTATCAGCAATTTCATCAAGCTGATCGACGTATCCATGAATTAGATCTGGAACGTTATTCTAGTCTTGAAAGCTCATAATTTTTAGCATCTAAGTATTTAATATTCCTATAGCCCAAAACCTACCGCTAGTTTTTGCTCAGGAGCGATCCCAAAGAAATTATAAAAAAAATTACGAATTGATGAGATTTATCCATAGGGAGGATAGCCGTAGCTACACTAAGGACAGGATAGGAGGAAACCCTTATGGTGACAACGGCTCAAGAAAAGTCTTTTCAGTCCTCCAAAGAGCGATCGCTCGTTCTGTGGTTTGATGAAGTTGGGATGGCTGATGTCCACCTAGTAGGCGGTAAGAATGCTTCCTTGGGGGAAATGATCCAACAATTGACCCGCAAAGAAGTTAAAGTTCCTTTAGGATTTGCGACCACATCTTCTGCTTATCGCTATTTTATTGAGAAAGCTGGTTTAGAAGTAAAACTGCGTCAGCTTTTTGCTGATTTAGATGTCGAAGATGTTAATAATTTACGTCAGCGCGGTAAACAAGCACGTTCTTTAATTTTGAATACGCCGTTTCCGCAGGATTTGCAAGATGCGATCGCGCAAAATTATCAACTAATGTGCGATCGCTATGGTATAGATACAGAAGTCGCTGTGCGTTCTTCTGCTACTGCTGAAGACTTACCCGACGCAAGTTTTGCAGGTCAGCAAGAAACATATCTACACATTCAAGGAATCAAAGACGTTTTAGAAGCGTGTCATAAATGCTTTGCTTCCCTATTTACTGACCGCGCTATCTCCTATCGTCATCTTAAAGACTTCGATCACTTTGACGTTGCTTTGTCAGTCGGTATCCAAAAAATGGTACGTTCCGACTTAGCTTGTGCTGGAGTAATGTTTACTATTGATACGGAGACAGGTTTTAAAAATGCGGTTTTAATTACTGCTGCTTATGGATTAGGTGAAAACGTTGTCCAAGGTGCAGTTAATCCAGATGAATATTTAGTATTTAAACCTACCTTAAAAGCAGGTTTTCGTCCAATTATCGAAAAACGTTTAGGAACTAAGGAATTAAAATTAGTATGCGATTTAGGCGGTTGTAAAGTCACTAAACAAGAACGAGTCCCCAAAATAGAACAACAACAATTTGCCCTAAGTGAGTACGAAGTTTTACACTTAGCACGTTGGGCTTGCATTATTGAAGACCACTATAGTCAAGTACGGGGTGTTTATACCCCAATGGATATTGAATGGGCGAAAGATGGATTAACTGGGGAATTATTCATCGTCCAAGCGCGTCCAGAAACAGTACAATCTCAGAAGACTAAAAATGTTCTCCGCAGTTATCATTTACAACAACATAGCGAAGTTTTAGTAATAGGTCGTAGTGTTGGGGAAGCTATTGGTCAAGGAAAAGCTAGAGTAATTTTCGATGTTCAAAAATTAGAATTATTCCAAGCAGGGGAAGTTTTAGTAACAGATAAAACCGACCCCGACTGGGAACCAATAATGAAAAAAGCGAGTGCGATCGTTACTAACAAAGGTGGGCGCACTTGTTTTGATGGAGATACTAAAATCCTAACTAACCAAGGCTTTATAACCTTGCAACAGATTTATGAACAAGGTTATGAAGGATTATCGACCCTTGCCTTAAATACGCAAACCCACAAAATCGAATGGAAACCAATCACTGACGCGATGAAAAAGCAGTCTAAAAAGATTGGCATCAGCGTCTCTCAAACTGGAAGAATTACTGACAACAACCTCCGCCTCACACCAGATCATAAAATGATCAACATTCGCAAGGGTCAGTATGTCAAGACTGAAATCCAAGAAATGCTTGCAGATCAAGAAATGGCGGTCATTGGTCAAAATATTCCTGAACTAAATCAAAGCAGCAATGAACAATTAAAGCTGGCTTATTTATTAGGCGGAATTCTTACGGATGGGTCGATTTATCTCAGCCGTACACATGGGGAAGTGCAATTTATTCAGAAAAACATCCCCAAAAAAGAGGCATTTATAGCCGCCATGAATGATAGTATCACTGCTGTTTATGGCAAATCCTTTACTCCTTATTTAAAACAAGAATCTTGCGGTTATATTCGAGGACAATTAGTTATAGGACAAGCAACTGCTTATAGACTATACTCGAAAGCCATTGCTTATAAGTTACACCAAGAAGAGAAAAACATTGTTCAGACTCTGCTTAACAGTAGTACGGAATTTGCCTATCAATTTTTAGCAGGAGTTATAGACGGGGATGGTTGTTATTACAACAATCGGATTAATATCTATGTCTCAGAAGAGTTACTCTTACAAGCAGTCATTGTTGCTTGCTTAAAGATCAATACTGTTCCACAAATTACCAAAAATCGTCAGATTCACAATGTCCAAATAGTAGAGAAGCTGGACGAAATTTTACAACACACAAAACGAGTTAAAGGAGAAGTCACATCTCGAACCATACAAACTCGCTTTTTTGCGGCTAGACAACTATTTGGCGAAAATACTTCAGGTCAAATAAAGCTGAGAAGAGAGAATAATTTTCTCATTTCAGAAAAACAAATTTCTGAAACTAATTTATTTAAAGATTTACTCGCTGGAGATATACGAATGCAGCGAGTTGTGGCAACTGGTGAAGAAAGTTATGGGGATGTTTATAATATTACGGTTGCCGATCATCATAACTACATAGTATTCACCCGCAAATATACCCCAGTTGTTGTTTGTAACTGCCATGCAGCAATTATTGCACGAGAATTAGGTATACCCGCAATTGTTGGTTGTGGTGATGCTACTGATATTTTAACTACAGGGCAAGAAGTAACAGTTTCTTGTGCAGAAGGAGAAGAAGGAAAAGTTTATACAGGATTATTACCTTTTGAAGTTAAGGAAATTCCTTTAGAAAACCTTCCCCGCACTCGCACTAAAATTATGATGAATGTGGGTAATCCTGAAGAAGCATTTAGCCTCTCAGCGATTCCCAATGATGGGATAGGATTAGCGCGGTTAGAATTTATCATTGCAAATCATATCAAAGTTCACCCCCTGGCATTAATTAACTTTGATAACTTAAAAGATGAAGAAGTCAAAAGAAAGATTGCTGCTTTAACTTTTTTGTATGAAGAAAAACCGCGCTATTTTGTAGATAAATTATCTCAAGGGGTAGCTAGAATTGCTGCTGCTTTCTATCCTAGTCCGGTAGTAGTGCGGATGAGTGATTTTAAAAGTAACGAATACGCTAATCTTTTAGGTGGTAAACAGTTTGAACCACACGAAGAAAACCCGATGTTAAGTTGGCGGGGTGCGGCGCGTTATTACGATGTGCGATATCGCGATGCTTTTGCTTTAGAATGTCATGCACTTAAACGGGTACGCGATGAAATGGGATTAACAAATGTTATCCCGATGATTCCTTTTTGTCGCACACCGGAAGAAGGGCGTAAGGTGTTAGCTGAAATGGCGAAGCATGGTTTAGAGCAAGGTAAGAATGGGTTGCAAGTTTATGTAATGTGTGAGTTACCTAGTAATGTAATTTTGGCTGATGAATTTAGTGAAGTTTTTGATGGTTTCTCGATTGGTTCTAATGATTTAACTCAGTTAACTTTAGGATTAGATCGAGATTCCGGTTTAGTTGCTCATTTATTTGATGAACGCAACGAAGCTGTGAAGCGGATGGTAAAAATGGCGATCGCATCTGCCAAAAGGAATAATCGCAAAATCGGTATCTGCGGTCAAGCGCCGAGTGATTATCCTGAATTTGCCCGTTTTTTGGTAGAGCAGGGTATTGATTCGATGAGTTTGAACCCGGATTCAGTGCTGAAGACGCTTTTAACCGTTGCGGAAGTAGAAGGCGTGGGTTAAGAAACCCCACCCCCAACCCCCTCCCCGTTAACAGGGAGGGGGCAGTTTTTTTAATATTAGGGATGCTAGAGTATAAAATAGAAAAGCTGAAGGCTGAGTGCTATATAATAATTTATGCTTTGGGGAATTAGCTCAGTTGGTAGAGCGCTGCGATCGCACCGCAGAGGTCAGGGGTTCGAGTCTCCTATTCTCCATAATTCAAGCCCTTATATAATAAGGCTTGTAGCTTGATAATATTTAATTACTTAACTAGGGACTTTTGCTATATTGGGTATATTACTAGATTTTTGGGTATAAATTGGGTATATTGATATAGAGTACAACTTTTTTATACCCAATGACAACTTCTATACCCAACACAAGTACTTCTAAAGCCTCCAAGGGAATAGTAGTTGTTGAAAGTTTCAAAGATAGACTTAGGCTTCGCTGGAGAGTTAGTGGTAAGCGTTACTGTCTATCACTAGGACTAGCTGATAAATGTGAAAACCGCAAGCTTGCGGAATCCTTAGCACATCAAATCGAACTGGATATCATTTCTGATAACTTCGATGCTTCACTAGCTAAGTACAAAATTGAATACAAAAGAGAAAAATTAGTTACCCATACTAGAATCGGGATCTTAGAGCTTTTCCAACAATATATAGATATAAAGGCTAAAACACTTGACCCTAGAACAATTGAAAAATACCGCGCATTATTCTCAAGGTTAAAGGAATTTGGTGATAAAGAATCGGAATTCGTAGGGAGTGAATATACACAAGGCTTTTTGCAATACTTAAAAACTGTTAGCAGTGATAAAACTATCTATGATAGATTAACGATTTTATCTGCTTGTTGGGATTATGCTTGGAAAAAACGAATTGTAGAAAGTAATCCCTGGAAAATATTAAAAGAAAATTTTATAGTAACCCCTAAGTTACCTCAAAAATGCTTTACTAAAGAAGAAGTTACAGCTATTATCGAAGGCTTTAAAACAGATCGTTATTACTCGTATTATGCACCTTACGTTCAATTTTTATTTTTTACAGGATGCAGAACTGCTGAAGCTATTGGATTGAGATGGAAACACATAGATTTGAATCAAGGAACTATTTGGATTGGCGAATCTCTAACTAGAGGTGTCATAAAATCTATTAAAACTAACAAAGCTAGAATTATTACTATAAATCCGAAGATTAGGGAGTTTTTAGAATCAGTTAAGCCAGAAAATCTTGATAAAGATTCTCTGGTATTTAAAACTCCAGAAGGAAATGCAATAGATGATGGTAATTTTAGAAATAGAGCATGGACTAAAGTTTTAGAAAAAGTCAATGTGGAATATCGCAAACCTTGTAACACTAGGCATACTTTTATTTCACACTGTCTAGAAGCTGGCATGAACCCTGTTTTAGTAGCACAAATAACTGGTCATAATGTCCAAACTTTGTATCAAAATTATGCGGACGTAGTTCCATCACGACCGACTTTACCAGAACTATTCTAAAATTATTTCGCACCGCAGAAGTCAGGGGTTCGAGCTTTGTAGCACAATCCACATCTTTCCAGAATTTTTAAAACTTGGCTCAAACATTTACCTTTACTGTTAAAACTGAATGTTTAATTAATGCTAGTTCCAATTATTCACTATCTATCTTTTGGGTCGAGAAATTCATAAAGAATTTCATCAGGTTCATCTTCAAGATCTTCCTGGTACAGTGAGTTAATATTTTGAAGCATTTTTGGGGCTGTAATTGATTTAGTTTCAGGTATGCTAATAATAGAAGCAGCAGTAACCAATCTTTGCTGTAAATCTTTAACTGTAGAGGTTAACGAAGCTATATTTGTATTGAGCGAAGACACTTCTACTTCTAAGGTGTTAAAACGAGTTTCATTAGTACTTTGCTCTTCACCTAGATATTGTCCTAACGCTTCATATATGATTTCTTCTGGGGTTTTTCCCCTTAAGACTGCTAAACGTTCAATCTTTGCTTTCCAATCAGGAGGAACTTGACAACTTACCTGGGGATTTTCTGACATTAAGAGAATTCCTGTTATTGATAACTCTATAAAAATTGATTATAGGGGCAGGTAAGTCTGGGAATTTATAGTTAAAGTAATAAATTTATCCAAAAAAGATTGTAGAGACGTATACAACGTCTCTACAAGGGTTCTAGCTAACGCACCTTTTATTTAAGATCAATATCTAATCAATAACAAAGTGCGTAGGCGTAACCCGTCGTAGACATCGCCTCCGCACTTCTTCTTGATTTGCGATCGCACTGCCCCTTGACTATTCCAACTACACCTTAAAAACCATCAGGGTTGGAATTGGAGATATACGCATTGAATAATTGGCTTGACTGGATTCGGTCAAGCTTTGCGCGATGCTTTTAAAGCCCCTAATCGCTCAATTAAGGCGTACTTTGGTTGGTTTCCGTTTCGTTGGAGAGAAAACTGGAAACAGTCATTTGATGCCTTGCGAGGGGGTGGACGTTTGTTTGTAGCACCGATTTTGCAAACTTTGATTCTTCCCCAAGCACCAATGCAAGTGATTAAATGGGCTTCACAGGTTGCGAGTTGGGATTTCAACCAGATTATTCCCTGTCATTTTGATGCCCCAATTGCAGCAACTCCGCGTGAATTTAGGCAGGCATTCGCATTCTTAGAAAAAAAGCATGAAAGAAGTGAAAACCCACCTCTCCCAGAAGTAGATTGTAAATTTATTCAAGAACTTGAGGCTAATTTGCTGAAATTGGGTATTGCCACACCCCCAAAAGAGAAAGTTTGATCACAGAGTGCGTTTTGAGTTTAAATCACTGTTTGAATTACTATGCGATCGCACTCTTGGTTAAGCTATAAATTGAGTTGTTTTTTTGAAAAAATGATCTCAAATAAATCAGTTATTCTCTTTAACCAAATTCTCAGTTCAAGAACCCACTTTTAAATATTCAATTCGTATGTGCTTGACAGTATTGGGTTCGTTATCATCAAACAAATCCCGATTAACTTCTTGAAATCCAAGTTCTTGAAATTGGGCAAGTTCAGTGTGAGATAATGGCCAAGGAGGGCCATCGGGTTCGTCATCAGTATCGCGAATACGAGTAGTTACTATTGACACTCTCACCGTCAAGCTACGCTGTGACGGGAGATTCTTGCTTCACTGAAACCTGCTTTTTGGTACAAGTACCAACGAGTCTTACAGTTTCTCCACAAGCTTGAAATTCTGTGTGTCCCACA
>JBARVL010000320.1:0-17099 GCA_049646245.1 Crinalium sp.
TTTACGGCAATGTTGTTAATAGAAGTAACAACATTTTCTACTGTTTTTCTACCTTCATCGGCAACCATGACAGTAGAGTTAGTAGCGTTTTGAATGTCCATTACTAAACCGTTAATGCGCTCGGCTGACTTTTTACTTTGATCGGCAAGTTTACGAATTTCTGAAGCGACAACAGCAAAACCTTTACCATGCTCACCAGCGCGTACTGCTTCTACGGCAGCATTTAAAGCTAACATATTAGTTTGATTAGCTAATTCACTTACAAGTGTGGAAATTGATCCAATCTGATGAGTTTGTTCGCTTAAGCGCAGAATTTGTTCGGCAATTTGTGTAACTTTTTCTCGTAGACTAGAACCTTTATAAACAGAAGCATGATCTGTGTGGTTACTACCATCAACTAAAGTTAATACTTCTCTAGCACCATTAGCTGCTGACTCTGCTTGTTCGGAGGAAATACGGGAGGATGCGCCTAATTCATCCATTGTGGTGCTAGTTTGGCTGACAGAGACAGCTTGTTGAGATGCAGTGCGTTCTTGTTGATCTACTGTAGCAGCAATCTCGCTAGAAGATGAGACAATAGTATTCACTATATTGGCAATTTTAGCGCCGAGTGGTTTGGCGATCGTTCTACTGAGGAATATTCCGAAAATAATTGCAGCACCAGGACCAACTATCATCCCAAGTAACATTAAGGAGTTAGTTTGCTGAACATCTTTTTCAGCAGAATTTTTAGAGTTTACTCCCAAATCTTGGCTATAGTCAATAACTGCTATAACACCTTCAGTAGCAGTATTAAAAGAGTCAAGTGCTTGATTAGCTGAAAATTCACTCATGCGGTCAAGCTGGCTATCTGCGGTTTTAGCTAATCGCATTTCTGGAGAATTTTGTTTCCCTTGACTCACCAGTTCCGCCATGCGATTTGGAGGATCTTGAATGCCAAAATCAGCAAACTTTTGATACTCCTGTAAAAATTTTTGATGGTCTAGTTTCCACTGCTCCCAATCTTCTAAAAATTTTTGGTAAATTTTATCTTCTCCCTCATTTCTGGGAGCAGATTCATATTGTTTAAATCCTTCGTCAATTTGCTTCCAAGCCTCTTTAACTCGCTCTAATTCTACTTGTCTTTTTCCTGGGCTAAGAAGTGGGTTGAGTAATGCTCTTTCTGATGACTGTACTTGAGTTTGTCCTTCATTAACTTTCCATAATCCCGTCACGCTAGGAAGTGTGTTGTTACCAAGGGTGTCGATATGTTTACTTAAGCGTGAAGTCCCATTAACGCCAACTAGCCCAACAGCTAATACAATTCCACCCATGAGCATGAATGAGCCAAGCAATCTTGTTTGCAAACCCATTTTTTGAAACATTGAAGTTTAACTCCTATAAAATAAATACCTGAAGCTCTAGGAGCTTTTATTTGTTTGATTAGCAACATCTGTTACTAAGTTAGTAATGCTATCAATTTGAGTTGTTTGCTCGTTTAAATGCAGAATTTGTTAAGTTGATCCACCCATTCCACATTTGATTTTACAAATATTGCAGATCAACTGTCTTCTGAGGATTTACTGATTTTTTTGCTTTATGGCTAAGTTATACGTAAATTAACCGAATGCTACTAAAATTACAACACTTTGCATCTAAATGTAGTACAATTGTTAAATCACATTCCTGAAACTGCGGGAGAGTTGGGGAGTGCAGGGGTGGTGTATTTATTTTGATTAATAACCTGTTGAATATCAGTAACTAAAACATTAATTTTCTCTGCTAACTTCTTAAGTTTGATCTGCAAGTTTAAGAATTTCTGCTGCTACCATAACAAAACCGTTACCTTTTTTAGCTTAATCATTAGCCAATACATAAATTTGGTCATCACTTGGTGTAAACTATAAAATTAAGTATATATAGCAGTAGCCAGGGAGGTTAGGGCATTTAAGGGTTCTGAAACCCTTGGGAACCAAAGCTTTTAAAAAGCTGAATGCTGATAGCTGACGGCTATAGTATGGAAGTTAATATATTATTTTCACCTTAATTGAATCACTCAATTATATAAAGAAATGATTGCCCCATTAATATTTGTCCAGAAAAAATTTTATAACATGGTATTTTCCTTAACTTCCTTTAGCCTAGGGTTGGCACTATTAACTCCATTATGTAGTAGTGCCGAGTTACTAAACCCTGTAAACATATTTCAAAACTTACAATATGTAAGTTTGCCAACAGGTTTATGCAATGGTTTATCATCAAGTCTGTTGGGTAAAGTTAATGGCAATGAATATAGTGGCATTATCTGTGATCGAGATGATAGCTCACATATTCTTCTACAAAAATTAGTGAGCTACACATCTAACGACAAAGCTATTTGGCAAATCGTGAGCGTGGAAACTCTTCCTAAGCCCAAAGCTGGAGAGTTGTTAGTTAATGCAGGTTGCTTTGACAAAAATGACAAATCAAAACCAATTTTTGCTTTAGTCAAAGATACTGGTTCTCAACCTTATCAAATTGTACGGGCTTGGGAAGCTAACTTGATTAAAGAAAAATTTGAAGAAATTAACTCAACACAGGTGAACTGCTACGATCCTTTTTTATAGAAAGCTGTAAAGCGTCAGGATGAGAGTACCCTAACGCTAAAAAACTGTCCCAAATGTAAAGTTAGCAGAACGACGAGCTTGAGAACAAGATTTAATGTTGATGAGTGGCGACATTTCCAGATTGAGACCCACCATTAAGTACAAACGGCACACTCTGTCCAAAAGTTAAATATTCCCCTGCTTTATGAACTTCTACGTGTAAATGGGCACCTGTACTCCAACCTGAGTTACCACTATAGCCAATTAATTCTCCTGCTTTGACGCGATCGCCCACCTTAATTCCCACCGACGAGGCAAATCCTTGCTTCAAGTGCAAGTAAGCAGAGCGATAACCTCCATCATGCTCAATCAGCACGAAATTCATTTGGCTTCTTTTGTCTTGCCCACCACCTGTATCAGCAAATCTTTCCTCTAATCTAACCACCTTCCCTGAACGCATTGCCTGAACAGGCGTGCCAACAGGAACATCTAGGTCGAGGGCATATGCCATTCTGCCTGCATGAGTCGTACCATGAAAACCTTGTGAAATCGGCGCATTTTTCCCTAAAGGGTGAATAAATCCTTGTAGCGGGTTAGCTTCGGTAGGATTTTGATTTGATCTCAAAGAAATGAGATCGGGATTACTCCTAGATGCTCTAGCATTGCTAGCAGGAGCAGCATAGCTTAATGAGCTACCTTGTACAAAACCCTCCGCAATTAAGTAGGATTGTTCGTGCTGTTCGGCTTTAACTAAGTTATCGTGTTGCTCTATGCGCGGAGCCGGAGCTACTTGAGCAACAGCCGCTTGGGGTAAGGCTGTTGTTACTGCTCCAAGTGACAGGAAAATGCTTGCACTTAAGTTTTGCCAGTACTGAGAGGTTAATGCTTGTTCTAGTTGTTTGCGAGTGATTAGCCCTTTTTGAATTAGGATATCACCAACTTTTTTACCACTATCTCTTTGTGCGGTTAAGACTTCTTCTAGTTGAGCCTGAGTAATCAGACCTTTTTTTAGAAAAACTTCACCGATACGAACCTTGGTATTTTTTTTGGGGTTAAAAGATATTTGGGGTAAACCCATAACCAATACGTCTCCTTAATTCAATCTGAAGTATTGTTTGATAATTAATATATCTCGGTCTTTTAAACTCTGCACGGGCATCAACTGCTAACCCTATGAGCTAAAGCAATCCATGACCGCGTGCAGCATAAAACTTTACCAAAGTGCTGGAATTGGTGTCGGGGGTTTGATGGCTGGCGGTTCTCCACCTCCCACAGGTGGATTTGGCATGACTGGCGGAGGGGTGATACTTACAGGGGGTGGGGTGGTTTTTCCGAAGCATAATTTTGTAGAACCAATGCCCCGATAAGACGTTACTATTAGGGGAACTCCCGGAGCCAAACCCATACGCGCAGATACGGCGGGCGCTACTGCTGTAGTTTCAAGTTGACCATTGGGTAATTCCAGCGTTACTTGAGAGCCAACAACTTCTCTAACAACACCTTCAAGCGTTTTTTCTACTTCTGCTGGTTGTACTTCTTGCACTACTTTGTTTTCATCTACTAAGAGCGCAACAAAGGCTCCTCTACGGATATTAGATGAATTTACTAAATTAGGATTAAGCTGATAATTTTGAGATGTACCGTCAGCTAATTTAATTTGCACAGTAGTGCCGTTAGAGGAACTAATGATACCAGGAACATTTTGATTGAGACTAGCTGGGGTTACAGTCTGTGTCTGGCTGATATCTTTTCCTGGGTCAAGAGCTATTAACGTCTCTGTTTCAGGCAACCCAACCTCCGTATCACGATAATTGGAGGGTATCCTCTGCAATGATCCCTGAGATGAGTTAGCTAGTACTGGAGATGTAAATAATCCGTAAAATACTAGCGACAGGATTGTGGTGGTGAATAAAGTTGTTGTTTTAGCGTACATGGCTTTATAGCTCCGATAAAAAAAATGAAGTAAAACGAAAAATTAATTCTATAGACCTTAATCCTGCGGAATTTTTCTGATAGTTTTAGCTGCCTTTCTTGAAGAAATTTTTGCGTATTTCCTTTTCAGCAAAATTCCTATACCTATAGCTACTACCCCACCCAGACTTGTTGAAGGTGCGGGAACGGCTGCTATGGGAGATTCCGGCGGAGATTCCGGCGGAGATTCCGGCGGAGATTCTTGCGAAGTTGTTGAGCGGAATAGTCCTAGGAGAGGAACCAATCCTGGCAGAAACCCTAAGCCTGGTCCTCCGCCTCCTGCTAATATTAGGGGTGGAACTAATCCACCGCCTATTCCAGGTGTGTGACCTCCCACTTCACATAAAACTTCTCCACCTCCTACCTCACAAGTATCAAGTCCAAATCCTACTTCACATAAGTCTTGGGTCGCTTGGGTAATATCGTTAGGAAATTGGCTATTTAATGGCTGGTCTAATGGATCTGATTTTCCATCTAAGATTCCTATCTGAGAAATATAGTTAATGGCATTATTAGTAAATTGAGGCTTTTGCGCCAAGGATGATAATTTAGGATTAGAAAATTTTAACACCTCATTTTTTTGGCTCTCCGTAGAAAGTGAAACTTTCTTGACAAAGCTTTTCGTCTGGTTAGGAGGCAATCCTGCGGTACAATCATCATTACTGAGTGCTACAGGGTCATTAATATAACTCTGAGGAGTCGTCGGTACCAAACCTATAGCTATAGCTGGTATTATACTGGTATTACAAACTTCTAGGAATAAAGTTCCTGCGACAAGGGTTAAGGTCAAGGGTTTCATAATTATTACTTAATAAAATACTAGGTGGATATTTTTTAACTTATATTTTTTTTAGATTTAAAATTATTTATTTAAGCGTCGTTATTGCTTTGTATTATTTTTTTAATCCCCCATATTAAGTATGCTTTTAGACAAACCAGAATATCGCTCTACATTTATGTTAATAGGTTCAGTATACTTCTTCCTCTACCATTAGTCCACTCTTAGTCAATATTTTTGTTTGGGAAATCGGTTCTTCCGTACTTAGTATGCTAAATTAACTTATGTTAATTCTCAAAGCTACACTAGGCAATGCGTTGATCGTATTTACCCCTCTGCGAGGCTAGTTGGTAACTTGGGATAGAGAGGCGATCGCGTTGAAGTCACAGCCAGTCAGGATCTGGAACATTATAAAATTAATAATTTGGTACACTAAGTACGGAAGAGCCGCTATTTTAGATTAACTATTAGCCACTAATCCCTTGATAATTCTAGTAATTTAAACGATCGCCTTCAGATCTTGGGCAGCTTCGTTAAGTTTTTGAGTACCAACTTTTGTTTGAGTGATCCCAACAGCAGTTTCTTTTGCTCCTTGGTTGAGGTTATTCATCGCGCTGACTACTTGTTGAATGGCGATCGCTTGTTGTTTTATATTTAAAGAAATTTGTTGATTGCTCAAAACCACGTTATTTACGGCACTGGCGACACCAGCGAAAGACTCCGCAGTTTTTTGAGTAATTTGCATACTTTCTTGCACGGTTTTCGTGCCTTGATCTGTCACCATCACAGTTGCATTAATCGCGTGTTGAATATCAGTAACTAAAAGATTAATTTTCTCTGCTGACTTTTTACTTTGATCTGCAAGTTTGCGAATTTCTGCTGCTACCACCGCAAAACCTTTACCTTGCTCTCCTGCACGCACAGCTTCAACTGCGGCATTTAAAGCTAACATATTAGTTTGATTAGCTAAATCGCTAACTAAATTAGAAATACTGCCAATTTGACTGGTTTGTTCGCTTAAACGTAAAATTTCTTGCGCGATCGCAGTTACTCTTTCTTTTAACTCTGTCATTCCTTGTAAAGTGCGATCGACTGCTTCGTTACCATTGTCTGTCAACCCTAACGCCTGCTTTGCAGCCATCACTGCTGACTCCGCTTGATCCGCAGACTGTTGGGAAGACGCGCCCAACTCATCCATCGTGGTAGTAGTTTCATTTACCGATGTAGCTTGCTGAGTGCTAATACGTTCCTGTTCTTCTACGGTTGAGGCAATTTGATTAGAAGAAGATGCGATCGCACTTACCGCTTGCGAGATTTTTTTAGTAATTCCAGATGATATAGCAAACGCCGAAATTAAGGCTACAGATATCCCTAATAAAGAACCTACTGCCACTAACAATAATAAAAAATTTAAATTAGCTTCGGCTTTTGCTGTAGCTGCATTTAAAATTTCCCTTTCCTTATTATTAAAAGCAGCATTAGTTTCTTCAAATCCTTTAATAATATTGTATCCTTCTCTATTTCGTAATATCTCAACAGCTTCTTTTTGCTTACCTTGATTAACTAAATTAATTAATTTATTGGAAAATTCATCATACTCTTTACCTAAGCCGATCATTTTTTCCAAACGCTGTTTCTGCTCAGGATTCTCTATATTTTTACTAATGATTTCAGCACGTTCATTAAAATATTTTAAATTCTTTTGATAGTCACTTAAGAAACCTGCATCTTTATTTAAAGCAATATATCCCCGTGTATCTCTTGCCATTTTTGCCAGCCCAAAACCCATTTGGGAGCCACCTTCTACAGTATTAAGAGAGATTTTAGTTTGTTTAAATGCTTCTGCTGCCTTATTCGCACTGGAAAAGGTCGGAATAGTTAATCCCACAAATAATAATATTGGCACAGAATATCCTAATAACATCCTGTTTCTTAGCTTTAAATTGGTCAACATTTCTTATTCTCCTTGAACAAATAAAAATTATGTGATTTATTTTATAACTAAATAGGCGGGTTACTCACCCGCCGAACAAAATTAATTACACTTCTTCATCAACTGTTAATCCGCCCTTAGTCAAGATTTTAGGTAAATCTAAAACTCCCATCATTTTTTCGCGATAAGGTGCAGTACCTCGAAGATATTCATCATTAATTGAATGTACTGCTGCGGGTACTGGCATCATTTCGGTAGGATTGAGATACATCACATCAAATACCTCATCTACTGTTACACCTGCTACTAAATCTTCCATCCTTACCACCATTACTTTAGATGCTTCGTTAGTACCAGCAATAGGCAGATTTAACACTCCCCGCACATCAACTAATGTCACAATCTCACCCCGCAAGTTAATATTACCCACAATATGAGGAGGACAGCAGGGAATAGGGGTAATTTTACTAATATCGGTAAATTCCCGGACAGTATCAAGATCTAATCCAAAATATTCGCCATTTAAACCAATAACAGCTAACGGTATTAATCCAGCAAAATCTTCATCTTCGGTGGTACGTCTTAAATTTTCTGCCCGTTCCCGAAAAGTTGCTCTTTCTTCTGGTGTCGCATGAGGGCAAAATATGCGAATATTGCTACCATTATAAGTACGTTCTAGCAGCAAAGCTGCCGCCGTTTGGGTATTTGGAGAAATTTCTCCACCATCACCATTACTATCAGGATGAAGCAATTTTGAGTATTCAATCAAAGTTTGGTGATTGAGCAACATCACCAAATCTTCATCTACTTGTGCTACACCGTTAATAAATTTACGAGATGTTACTGTTTCAGGTTGAGAACCATTTTTACTTAACATTCCGCGTCGATAGGAAAGATTAGTAGTAATCTCATTAGCGGCAATATTTTGTACTTCGTGGACTTGATTAACAATAACTCCGACTTGAAATTCTTCCCAATCAAGTACAACTATACTGTCCGTTACTTGGTAATCTTGTGGTTGCTGTCCTAAGCGAATATACAAATCCATTACAGGTAAAATCTCGCCCCGCAGATTCAGCACTCCTACAATATCAGGGGGTGCTTCAGCAACAGGGGTTAATTCTGGTAAGTAGAATATTTCCTTAACTACAGATGCAGCAATTCCATAGAAGGAATTGTTCAGACTACAAATAATAAAATCTTGAGCTTCCATATATTAATTAGATAGAATGGTAAACAGTATTACGCAATGCTTAATTCAGTTCTATTACTCACATTTTGCACGATCATCAATTGTTAAGTTAGAAATTTAGATACCCCTGTGTGTTTTTAAACCTTTATTGGCTGCGTTGCTGTGGGTAAGATCCCCCTAAATCCCCCTTAAAAAGGGGGACTTTGATTCAATTCTCCCCGCATTAAAAAGGGGGAGTTTGACTTAATTCTCCCCCCTTCTCGTTCCCAGGCTCCAGCATGGGAACGAGGGGGCTGGGGGGTATCAAAGCATTTGAAAACACGCCATTACCCCACGCTAACAATGGGTAAATTCAAAGAGAATTATTTTACATAACTAACTCTCAGCAGTACTTAAATATTTAATAATTCTTCTAGTTGGTTGATTAATTCACCAACGGTAATTTCACCCTGTTGTTCTACGGTAGCATTAGTCGGCAATTTTTTCAAAAAATCTAAGGCGACATTACGCATTTTGACACATCTTGTAATATCTCCTTCTTGTTGGTATATACTTGCAAGTTCTAGATAGGCAGAAATAGAGTCAGGAGCTAAATAAATGATTCTTTTTAAAATCACTTTGGCTTCTGTAATATTACCTTGTTCTTCAGCAATATTAGCCAAGATATAGTGGGGCATTGTATTACGTGAATCTACAGTTAAAGCTTGTTCGCAATATTTTTTAGCTTGCGGGTATTTACCTAAATCTGCATATACTTTAGCCAGTAGATAGTAAATATTAAAATTATTTGGATATTGAGCTAATATTTGTTCTAATTCGCTAATTGCTTTTAAATAATTTTTGTTCTTAACTAAAGTTTTGACTTGCTCAAGAATAGTATCGACGGTAACTTGGGGATTAGGGCGATCGCTCTTATTATTTGCGTGAAGATCGACAACTTTAGGTTGATAACTATGAGGGATTTTACTAATATTTGATTGAATTTTTTGAACAGTAGATTCAGATTTAATATGAGGCAATAAATTATTTTCTAACTTCTTAGCCTTGTTAGCAAATAAATCTAATTTTTGCTGACCGTTATGGTTATTGAAGCTATTACTGTGAGAGCGATTAACCTCTTTAACTTGAGACGAGGTTACTACATGATCTCGGCGTTGATACACAACCGATTCAGGGAAAATTTGAGATTTTAAGGAATTTAAACCTTGACCATAAAGTTCAGCATGACCAGTAATTAGATACCCTGTCAAATTCAAACTTTTAGCAAACTTATTTAATACAATTCCAATACTATTAGCATCAAAATATACAAATACATTTCGACAAATGATCAAATCTATGTCATAAATACTGCTATTATTAGGATATGAATCTTTGACTAAATTGCCATATTGAAAATTTACCATCTGCCGAATTTTGCCATCCAGCTTCCAATCACCTTTCCAAGGAGAAAAATATCGTTTTTGAATTTCTGGATCTACCTGACGAAATGACCAAGAGGTAAAAATACCATGTTTAGCTTTCTCCAAAGTATTTAAATTTATATCAGTACCAATAATATAAATGTTCCAGTTTTCCCAGTCAGGAATTAACTGTGTAAGCAGAATAGCTAAAGAATATGGCTCTTCACCAGTTGAGCAACCAGCACTCCAAATCCGTAAATCAGGTTTGGAATTACCCGTTAAAGCTTGTTTTTTCCTTTTTTGCTCAATTAATTCGGGAATTAATTTATTTCGCAATAAATAAAACTGTCCCTCGTCCCGAAAAAAGTAAGTTTCAGTAGTCGTTAACAGTAAAGCTAATTGTCGCCACTCGTGATAGCTCTGTTCAGTTTCAGCACTTAATAGCTGATAATAAGCTTCGGCGTTAAGTAGTTTCAAGGCTTTAACTCTAAATTCAATTTTATGCCCTAAACTAATTTGATCCTGCTGACGAATTTGCCAACCAGCTTGAGTAACCAATAATTGTAGAAAACGTTGTAATAAATTATCATTCATATTGTAAAATATTAATTCTGATTCAAAGGAATTTCGATCACAAATGCTGCTCCTTTCCCTAATTCTGACTCACATCTTAAAATTCCTTGATGTTTTTCAATAATTTGATAGCTGATGGATAACCCTAAACCAGTTCCCTTACCTACAGGTTTAGTTGTAAAGAACGGATCGAACAGCCGTTTTAATACATCTGAAGGCATTCCTGAGCCATTATCGGCAATCCTAATCATCACCGTTTTGCCGTCATCAGACATTTCAGTACAAATGCGTATTTTTGGTTTTGTTGGTTGAGCTTCACCACTTTCTAGAGCATCAATGGCATTGCTAATAATATTCATAAATACTTGATTAAGCTGGCTAGGATAGCAGTCAACTAAAGGCAATTTTCCGTACTCTTTAATTATTTCAACTCCCGCATGGTTAGGGGTGGCTTTCAAGCGGTTGTGCAATATCAATAAGGTGCTGTCGATTCCTTCATGTATATCCACTGGTTTCATGTCAGCTTCATCTAAGCGGGAGAAGTTCCGCAAAGATAAGACAATTTGACGAATGCGATCGGCACCTACTTGCATTGAGCTTAGTAGTTTTGGTAAATCATCAATCAGAAATTCTAAGTCAACTTCTTCTGCTTGCTCTGCAATTTCTGGATCGGGCTTGGGGTAATGCTTTTGATATAGTTCGATTAAATCTAGTAAATCACGGATGTAGGTACTGGTGTGAGTAAGATTACCTGTAATGAAGTTGACAGGGTTATTAATTTCGTGGGCAATACCAGCTACCATTTGACCTAACCCGGACATTTTTTCGCTTTGAATTAATCGTGCTTCTGTTTGCTTGAGTTCAGTCATTGCTTGCTCAAGCTGTTGAGTTTGGGTTTGCGCGGCTAGGGCAGCAGCACGACTTTGGGCGTATACTTCTGCTTGGTCAATGGCGATCGCTACTTGATCTACTACAGCTTGTAATAAATCTACTTCATTATCGCTCCAAGGTCGTTGACCACTGCCATGAGTACAAATAATTGCGCCTCTTTGACCAGCGTGAGGAGTTTCTAACGGTAGTAGTAGCGCCGAAGTTATACCCAAACTACTTAGTAAAGTTTTAGCTTCAGTATCTAGGCTAGTGTCCTCAGCAACATCATCAACCCGCAGAATTTGAAGATTTTGAATCTTATTCGCCAAGGGAGCAAGTTTTTGTGGCATAGCCTCTGCTAATTTACTCCGCAAAGTTGGACTTGCTTTGGCTTCGTGAGTCACCATCAAGCTAGGCTGAGTAGGATGGGAGAAAAACCACAAATATTGACACAAATCAACTTGTAATAAACCGCGAATCTCATTAACCGCCGTACCCAAAATAGTATCGAGGTCTAAAGATTTGCGAATTTGACTTGCTAACCTAAACAGTAAAGCTTCTCGCCGTGATGATAATGCTTCTCTTGCCCAAAAACGGTCAATTGCTACGCCAAAAGCGTGAGCCATCCACCCCAACATATCAATTACGGCTTCATTAAAGTTTTGCTGCATAACTACAGCAATTACACCCACCAGTTTTTCTTCCACAATTAAAGGAACACTGGCTAAATAAATATCAGGTATTACTAAACAACTTTCTGCTACTTCACCGTTATATACCCGACTTTCCAATCCTCCCTTAAATCGTTGACCGCTACCCTGGGTCAGATAAATTTGCTGTGTTTGAGCTACAAAACCAACCATTGAACCCTCTAGGGGGATGCGAGGGTGAGAAGATATTTGACGACCAGCAACCCAGTCGCCGATTTCTTCAATACCCGCGTATGCTTGCAAATCCAAGGTTTTTGAGCCTTGGTTATATGTCCAAATACCCACAAATTGTGCTTCTAAGTGCTGCACCATTGCTTCGCTGCACCGATGCAGAGTTTCAGTTAAGGTTGTCCCACCTTGTCCCAAGGTAGCCCCAACTTCAGCTTCTAAAGTAGCAATGCGCGATCGCTCTAGTAAAGATTCCTCAGATTTTTTCGCAATGGTAATATCACGGAAGTATACAGATAAACCATCTTGATAAGGATAAACTCGCACCTCCAGCCAAGTTTGGAATTCTGCATAATATGCTTCAAAGTGAACTGTGACCTTCCGATCAACTGCCCGATGAAATTCTCGCTCAAATATAGAATTACTTAATTCTGGAAATTCTTCCCAGATACACTTACCTATTAGTTCGCCTTTGTTTTTAAATAATAATTGTTCTGCATGATAATTTAAATAACTAAACCGCCACTGATGATCCAAAACATAAAAAGCATCCGTAATACCTTCTAAAATATTTGCAGTGCGGTTGCGTTCTGCTTCAGCTTCCGCCCGTGCTGCTTGCTCTCGTTGTAACAGTTGTAGGCGCTCTTCTTCTGCCAGTTTGCGTTCAGTTATATCTGTTTGAATACCAATAAAATATAGTAAACTACCATCCTCTGAAAATACCTGAGAGATTTTTAATTCATTCCAAAATGGTTGACCATCTTTACGATAGTTCAGCAGAGTTACTTGTACGGGTTGTTTTTTACTAATAGCCTCGCGAATCAAATCAACTGCTTTGGGATCGGTTTTTTCCCCTTGTAAACAACGGCAGTTCTTACCTAAAATATCCTGGGCTGCATACCCAGTGATTTTAGTAAAAGCCGGATTTATGTAGATAATCGGATTATCGGGTTGATGAGGATCAGTAATAATAATGCCATCAGAAACCGAGACCACAGCTTGCCCTAGCCGCAAGTTTTCTCCCGCAGCTTGACGCAGTACTTCCTCATAACGCTCACGATCATTAATTTCCTCTACATGATTTGCTTGACTATCTTCGCCCTTAATTTTCTCGCTATAGTTACGAAAGAACATTCTTAAACCTGGCTCATCTGCAAGTAAGTTATGTAAATTGTTCTCTATGCGTCGATCATCCCCGTAAAATACCATTGAGTTCATTTCCATCCAATTATGGCAATTTTCACTATTTAAACAAAGAGCAAACTGATCTGGGCAGGATGCGCTGCTAGTATCCTCAGAGGGGTATCTGCTTTCTCAGTTTCTAGAACTGATAGCAATGGAATGTCCGCGCCCTATCTGGCTATACCTATATTAGCGCCCCTGCTATCTCCAAATAGATGAACATTTTTGCTTATGCAAAAAATGTCATGATTTAACTAAGTTGGATAGCACCCTAGAAAATTTAATGGATCAAAGCTTGCTTTGATCTTAATTATCAGCCAACTTTTCAGCCTTATCGCTCAAAGTATTAGTAATAAATACTTAGATAAAGACGGCGATTGGCGATCGCTGAGATTTACTTACTACCGTTAATATAAAGGATGCCCAAAGCAGTGATGTTACTAACATCTAACCTTTAATTTTCACAGAGAAAACTTACGCATAAAATACCTGCGATTAAGATGTCATAGTACATTCAGTATGTTTAACATAATTAACCATAAATAAATGTAGTGTAGGCATCTTGCCCGCAACACATTAACTTAAAGTAATACAATTGTTGAAATAATCAGTTCATTGTCAATAAAATATGTATATAATTTTCTTAACCAGGTAGCCGATTCACCCAAACATAAAGTTTTACAACGTATTGCTAAAATGCCATTACAGTAAATAAATATCAATTAACGTTAATCTCTAATGTAAATAGGGAACTATATCAGAGAGGGGTTTTAAGCACCTAGCAATAAAAAACACTTGTGTCAATAATTCTGCAAATTAATCTAAGAGTGAGGTAAAAATGTCTGCAAGTGTAAGTACTACACAGACAATCTTGGCAGTCGATGACAGCACCGTTATGCAAGAAATGATTAAACGGGCGCTAAAGGGCGAGTATCGAGTTTTAGTTGCTGATAATGCGGTAGATGCCTTAGCGTTGATTTACCACCAGCCGATATCAGTTTTGCTACTAGATGTTTCTATGCCTGGGGTTGATGGTTTGGAACTTTGCCGCACCTTGCGTAGTTTACCTCAATTTAGCGAGTTACCGATTGTCATGCTTACTGCCAGAGATGGCGCATTTGATAGGGTGCAAGGACGACTGGCGGGTGCGACTGAGTATTTAACTAAACCTTTTGATGCTGAACAACTGCGTCAAGTCGTGAAAAATTTTATCGGTTCGAGTTGTTCTAGTTGAGTTTTTACTCAATTTAAATATAATTTATATAAAGTTAAGAATTTGTGGCATAAAGTACTACAACAAACTGAGAACGCACTTGCCAAAGGCGCACTCCAGCCAATTCCAACAAATTATGAATTTGTAGAAGAAAGTGGCATTCATTTCTTGGTAAGGGTTGTATCCAATCTTGAGCGTAAACATCAAGCACAACAGCAGAATGCCAATGTGATTAAGGGTAAGGATTTTAATCCGTTTTTACCTTATGAGCAAGATTTATTTGTCACAGATATATCTGATACACATATCTGTTTATTAAACAAGTTTAATATAGTAGATCATCACCTGTTGCTAGTTACACGAGAGTTTGAGGAACAGGAAAGTTTACTTACACATCAAGATTTTGAGGCAATGTGGATAACGCTTGCGGAAATTGATGGTTTAGTCTTTTATAATTCTGGACAAGCTGCGGGCGCTAGTCAAAGACACAAACATTTACAAGTAATTCCACTACCGCTTACTCCAGAAGGTGTGAGCATTCCGATTGAAGTTGCATTAAAATCAATTGAGTTTAAAGATGGTGTGGGTAGGATACCAAGCTTTCAATTCAAACACGCGATAGCGCCACTAAATCCTAGTTGGGTAAATTCGCGATCGCAAGCGGCATCAGCAACGCTTGATTGTTATCATACCTTATTGCGTCAGCTAAATTTAGTAGATATATCAATTAACTCGAAACCTGCGCCGTATAATTTATTAGCAACACGGGAATGGATGATGATTATAGCGCGATCGCAAGAGCGTTTTCAATCAATTTCGATCAATTCTTTAGGTTTCGCAGGTGCGCTGTTAGTCCGTAATGAGGAACAATTGCAGCTTGTTAAAGAGCTTAGCCCGTTGACAATATTGCAAAATGTTGCAGTAAGTGAGGAGTGATGTTTTTACCGCAGATGAAAACAGATAAACGCAGATAAACGCAGATGTTTTTTACAGATTAATTATTTTTCCGATAGGCTTTAAGTAGCTCGACATAAAAAAAGATAACACATACACAAACTCCCCCTCCCCTTAATAAGGGGAGGGGGCTGGGGGGTGGGGTTTTACATATCTAATTTTACCCCTCTAATTGAATAATCCAACAACACCATTGGATGTATAACCGCCATTTCCTTACCTTGCTCTTCCAAATGCTTAGAAATTTGCAAAGTACAGCCAGGATTAGCAGAAGCAATTAAATCAGCACCAGTATTCAATAAATTAGTAACTTTTTGCTGACCTAACTCATCAGATATTTCTGGTTGCAGCATATTATAAACTCCCGCACTACCACAACACAAAGCCGCGTCTATAGGTTCCCTCAGTTGCACACCTGGAATTTGTCGCAATAATTGACGAGGTTGGACACTAATTTTTTGCCCGTGTAATAAATGACAAGCATCTTGATAAACTATAGTCAGCTTATCATCTGTCAAAGGTGAGAGATTTGTAGTTAAACGCACTTCAGATAAAAATTCTTGAGCATCTTTCACCTTGCTTGCAAACTTAGCTGCTTTTTCAGCATAATCTGGATCATCTGCTAAAAGATGACCGTATTCTTTCAAGGTGTGACCACAACCAGCAGCATTAATGATAATCGCATTAACGCCAGTACCTTCAAAACTATCAATCATTTTACGAGCAAGTTCTTTTGCTTGTTCCTCTTGTCCTTGGTGATGAGGTAAAGCAGCACAGCAACCTTGGGTTTTAGGTATAACTACCTCAAAACCATTAGCTGTTAATACTCTTACAGTTGCTTCATTAACTGAAGAAAAGAACAGCCTTTGCACACAACCTAAAATTACCCCAACGCGATCGCGCTTTTCCCCTTGTGCTGGTATAATCTCTGGTAAGGATTCGTGAAACGCATCCAAAGAAAGTTCTGGCAGATTTGATTCCATCGCCGCCAAATGTGGAGAAACTCGCTTGAGTAAACCAGTATTACGCACAACTTTCTGCAACCCAGATTTTTGATATAAAAACAAAGGCGCTAACAAAATGCGTAGGCGTTCTGGATAAGGAAATAGAGAGAAGATTAGTTGTCTATATAATCTTTCTATTGGTGTGCGAGTATGATTGCGTTCAATTTGCGGACGGGTAGCAGAAATCAACTTATCGTACTGCACACCAGAGGGACAAGTAGTTACGCAAGCAAGACAACCTAAACAAGTATCAAAATGCTGTACAGTTGTTGGTGACAGAGGAATTGTACCCTCATTAACAGCATCCATCAAATAAATCCGACCTCTAGGCGAATCCGTTTCTTTACCAAGTACGCGGTAACTAGGACAAGTAGAAAGACAGAAACCACAGTGAACGCAACTATCTATCAGTTTAGGGTCAGGAGGATGGTTAACATCAAAAGTTGGTAGAGGGTCTAAATTTTGAGACTCAGAATTAGACTTTGAAGATAATGCGGACATAAAGTAAAATTTCCTAATAAGTTTTAAAACTATAAACAGCCCTAGCATAGCGAAATAAGTAGGTTGGGTAGAACGAAGTGAAA
>JBARVL010000321.1:0-1938 GCA_049646245.1 Crinalium sp.
TTGGGATGGAATTTGTACTACTCCCAAACCATTAAAAGATTACCGATTATATTCTTCTTCTTCCTTGGCGTTCTTTGCGTCTTGGCGGTTTATAAAATAGGTATTCGCCATAGTGGGAAGGGAGTAACATCGTTTCGTGACTTGACTGAGGCGTATAAAAATCCGCCATATTCAGCATCCTGAGATTTAAATTTTATTCTTTAAATCTAGGAAGCTGAATTGTAAAGAGTTGTTACTATTGCAACAAATAGCTCTCTAGTGGTGATGTATGCACCCAAGGATAGAGGAGCGATCGCTTACTTCTGCAAGGAAGCTTTTAAACTGTTGGGTTGTCCTAAATTACCCTCTAAAATTACACCGCGATTGTTATTAGACAAATGACGCAGCAGCTTATAAATTGCTTCAACTTGATCGGGTTGCCCAGCTTTTTCGGCTATTTGCGATAAAGATAAAAAGCCATTTTCTTCTTGTAACACCTTCATAACCTTGTTCTGCAAATCTAGAATTTCTGCGGCGGCTTTCTTACCTGCTTCTACCCCTGGTTGATGGTAAGCATTGATGTTAACCATAAAACCATAAAATCCTACAGCCCTCTCATATAAAGCAATTAACGCCCCAACTGTGCGGGGATTTACTTGTGGAATTGTGACAGTAATGGAATCACGTTTTTTTTCGTAAAGTGCTTGGCGAGTTCCTTGTAAAAATCCTGATAAATAATCTCCTGATGTCACACCAGGATCTATTTCTACAGATGAACCTTGACGATCTTCTAACACTTCAATGAACGTTAGGAAAAAATTTGGCACTCCTTCTCGCAACTGCTGTACATAAGCGTGTTGGTCTGTTGAGCCTTTATTGCCATATACAGCAATTCCTTGATACACAATATTGCCATCTAAATCTTTTTCTTTACCCAGAGATTCCATCACTAACTGTTGCAAGTAGCGGCTAAACAGCAGCAAGCTATCTTTGTAGGGTAAGACAACCATATCTTTTTCACCCCGACCATTACAAGCAAAGTACCAAGCAATAGCAAGCAATGCTGCGGGGTTGGTTTTGAGATCTTTTTTGCGGGTAGCAATATCCATTTCGTTAGCACCAGCTAACATCTCGCGGATATCAATCCCTTGCAAAGCTGCTGGTACAAAACCGACTGCTGAAAGTTCTGATGTTCTTCCTCCCACCCAATCTGGCATAGGAAAGGTTGCTAACCAATTTTGGGATGTAGCAACGTTGTATAATTTGCTGCCTGTACCAGTAACAGCAACAGCATGGGCGCTAAAGTTAAGGTTTTGCTTGGCGTAAGCATTTTGCACTTCAATCATGCCGTTACGAGGTTCTGGTGTACCTCCAGATTTAGAAATGACGATTACTAATGTGCGGTAGAGGCGGTCTTTAAGTTTGCTAAACAGGCGATCGATACCTGCGGGATCTGAGTTGTCAATGAAGTGAATATCTAGGGGAGTATTATCTGGTGCTAGTGCTTCAGCAACGAACTCAGGTCCTAGTGCAGAACCGCCGATTCCTATTGAGATAATGTCTGTAAACTTTCTCGCGTCGGGGGGGTGAATTTCTCCGCTATGGATTTTACTGACAAATGCTTCAATTTGTTCAACGGTTTCTATAATTTCTTGTTTGATTTCTGGTGTAGGCGCTAATTCAGGGTTACGGAGCCAATAGTGACCTACCATGCGGTTTTCATCTGGGTTGGCGATCGCACCTTTTTCCAGCGCGTCCATCTCCTTAAAAGCTTTGTCCAGCTTGGGTTGCATTGCATCGACAAAACTATCATCAAACCGCATCCGGCTGATATCGAGATAAAATTCTAATCCTTCGTGATAGTAAAGCCAATCTTGATAACGTTGCCAAAGTGCAGCAGCATCCATAAGCAAACCTCAATATGAGAGCATTTAACTGTCAGTTTAAGCTTGAACTTGG
>JBARVL010000322.1:0-8499 GCA_049646245.1 Crinalium sp.
GTGTGCAGACGTGCTTTGTGAACTTGTCCCAAACTAGCCGCCGCCAAGGGAAAACGATCAAAATCCCGATATAAAGTATGAATAGAGTTGCCTAATTCTGCTTCAATGATAGCGATCGCTTGATCGCCACCAAATGCAGGAACTTTATCCTGTAACAGTCCTAATGTCTGTACATACTCCAAAGGTAGTAAATCTGCGCGAGTAGATAAAGCTTGCCCAATTTTAATAAAAGTTGGTCCTAAATCTAGTAAAGTACCCACTAACCACTCAGCCCTACGCTTTCTATGCTCAGGTGAGTCTTTAATAAATGTCGCATCCCACCAGAGATAGAAGATTAATGTGGCAGCCGAGCTAAAAATATCTCTTTGACGCGCCAGCAGGGAATATTTATGCTTTTGCCAGCGTAGGGGCTTAGATGCACTATGAGTAAGCATATTTTATACAGATTTAAATTTATCTACATACCAACACTATTGCTAATAATAGATGTTATACCGTTTCCGGTTGCTTAAGAATGATTCAAAATTATACTTCTTTTACCTTTGCTTACCTTTGCGCTTACCTTTGCGATCCTTTGCGTTAAAAAAAATATATAATTCCAATACAACCGGATTTGATATTATTTATACTATTTTGTGATTAAAAGCTGTTATGGGAATTAACCCACGACCAATCACCAATTGCTTTATACTTTAGTACTATCAAATAATCGAGGCAAGGTGAGAGTAAAGCAAGTTTGATAAGCTTGACTATTTTCAATAGGACAGCTTTTAACATCAATAGTACCATTGAGATGTTGTACTAAACTTTTTACTAAAGCTAATCCTAAACCTGTACCTTGAATAGCTTTTTCCGTTACTCCCTGACCCCGACGGAATTTCTCAAAAATATAATTAACTTCATCAGGTGATATTCCAGAACCAGTATTAGAAATAGTTAAGATAAGTTGCTCATCTGGTTGCTTGGCTGGTTGAGTTAGACTTAAATAAACAGTACTATCGGGTTGAGAGTATTTCCCTGCATTAGTTAGTAATTCAACTAAAATGCGGTTTATGCTCTCTGCCTCACTATGAATAATTAGCGATCGCTCAGGTAAATCCACAGCAATTTTTAAGCCTTTCTCTCTCCATTTCTCTTCAAAAGAATTAACTAAATGTGAAATAAATTCTGTGATATCTATTTTTTGTAAATTGATTTGATTGTGTTCAGATTCCAACTTTTGCAAAGCTAGTAAATCGTTAATCAAACAGATTTCTTGACTACACTGTTGCTCTAAAATCTCCAAATATTTAGCACGACGATCAGGGGAAAGTTCTGCTTGACGCAATAAGCGAATGGCTAAAGCCATGTTAGTCAGTGGTGTACGTAACTCATGGCTGATTGTACTGAGAAACTCATCTTTGAGTTGATTAAGATAGCGTAACTGGTCAATTTGCTGACGAGTTTTTTCATATAACTTTGCTTGAACATCCAAACTACACTGTAACTGTGCTGTGCGTTCTTCTACCAAAGCTTGCACTTGTCGCAAGGTTTCGTGTTGGATGATCGCGCTACTAACTTGCGTACCTACCCAATTTAGTAAATCTAATTCCTCTTGTTGCCAAAGACGAGGCTGAGAATGTTGTAATACTAAAAATCCTAATACAGTAGCTTGTAAATAACCAGGGCGATCGCCGTCTTTCTTTTCTAAAGATAAATGACTTCCAGCAGTTGAAGGTAGTATTTCTGTTAAAGGAAAAATTAGCAATGATGGTAGTTCAGCAGGTAAAAGCCATTCCAGTTCACTCTCTAAGTTAATTGTTTCCCAATTTCTGCGATCAGGAATCACTACCGGAGTAGGAGCATCTAAAAAAGCCTGCTGGCATAGATAAGATTCTGACAGAGAAAAAGAATTATTTAACAGATTGCTATTACTACACCATTGACCAACAACTGTAACTTTAGCTTGAGGAATATGTTTTAAACCTTTGTTTTTGTGCAACGGATCTGCATATTTCAACATTAATAGCAAACCACGCTCGACTTCTAGGGCTTGAGCCGTACCAGATATAGCTAGTTGAATAATTTGATCCAAGTTCGCACAATTATGAATTGCTAGGGTTAATTGGTTAAGTAAGTTTTGATACTGTGCAGTAATTCGCACTTGTCTTTGTAGCTGAACATGATTAATTGCCATTGCTACTGACTCGGAGACTAATTTAATTAATTCTTTTTCACCGTCGTCCCAATTGTAAGGTTGCGATCGCCCAAGCACAATCATGCCATTCACTAATGATTGGCACTGTGTATAAATTCCTAATACTGAACGTATTGGGGAATCAATCACTAAATTCGTATTAGCAACATCAGCTAAAGCCAATAATTCTTGCTCCATCAGTAACCCGCAAAATTCCTGGGATACCTGTAAACTCTGCGGATTATGCTCATCTGCACACCAAATACAGATCTGCGGAGTAGCTTGATGACTTGCCCTAGCAGCAACCAAGCACGAATCTACATGAAAAAATTCTCCCAAAGCAGCCGCCACCTTTGGCAGAATTGTTTCTGAGTCCGGGCTACTCAAGATTAACTGGGTAATCTGAGATCCTAACTGAGTTAAATTACCTTGATACTGCATCAATGCGCCCTGTGGTTTTTGTGGGCTAAACGATTTTACATATCGAGGCAAATGTGAAGCTAAATTTTCTAGAGTGAGGACGGCGTTTGCAATAGAGGCATCCATTTCATTAAGGCACAATTGTTATATGCTAGGTTTTCCTAGTTTGACCAAACCATCACAACTAGGTTAACCAGCGTTTGAATTAACGATCTTTATTAGAGTTCCCAAATCATTGGGATTTCTACCAAGATTTTTGCTAATCATGTAAATTTTTATAATTAACTGCCACCAGCGCCAAACGTCATCTGCTATACAGAATTTGATGGCATTTTTATTGCAAAATAAAAAGGTTAATCAAGCCAAATAGTAACTCAGGCTAACGTTTCTTTTGTGCTTCCTTTAAAGCTGTTTGACTATTTTTGCGATAAGAATCTACACGGATCTTGGCTGTTTTGTAGCGTTTATCGCTCTTCTTGATAGATGCCATTAAATCAGAAGCTTTCTGCCACTTGGCTGCTATCTCTAACCATGTCGCAGAGGATTTAGCCTTTTTGCCAGCAGCATTAGCTTGTTCAGCTAGTCGGACACCTTCGGCAAATTTATCAGGTGCTTTTGATGGTGCTTTTGACGGTGGTTTTGATGGTGGTTTTGATGGTGGTTTTGATGGTGGCGGGGAAACCTGAGCTTTCTCTGAAGGTTTTGGCGCTACAGATGCTTGGGGAGTTTGGGGTTGGATCTGAATAATAAATTTAGTACTAAGCCATTGATAAATCCCCCAGCCAGCCAGTAGTAACAGTAAACTAATACTGACACCCCCAGCAATACCCCTCCAGAATACCCGTTGCTCACGCAGTGAATTAGGTGATGTTGGGAGCGGTGGTTTATTCTTGGCAAATTTCTTATATTTGCGCTCTTCTTCCAACTGCTGAAATATGTTGGGCTTTTTGAGGATAATTTGTTCCGACCAGAGCAATTGATTTTCTGGATCTCGAGTAATTTCATCCAACCAAAGCAACTGCTGTTCCCGCGCTATGCGACTGTTGATATTCACCCGTCGAATATTTCGCGGTGCGATCGCTTCTAAAATTTTTCTGATTTGCTCTACCAGTACCGACTGTTCGAGTTGTTCTGGTGTCGCTGCTTCACAAAGAAGTTGCAACGCACCCTCAATAAACATCGCTCTGGTTCTCACACCTGAGTCTGCCAGCGAATCATTTAATAGTTGAATAATCGCCGCAACACTACCCTGGCGAGCCTGTTTGGCGATATCATCCATCGGTGCCATTTTTGTTTGAGCCATTAATTGGTAGTTCGCCCCAACTGTAAAAGTGAGCGCCAAAAGCTCACAGAGAAAGGTTTTTCGGTTTTTACTGTGTATTCCTTTGCCCAAAAGGCAGAGGAGAGATCGAGATAAAAATGTTCTAACATGAACATTTGCACACTAATTCCGCAAGAGCCTGGATGCTAGATAATTACTGTGGGAATGATACACTAAAAAAGCTAAATAACTGCGGGAAAACCGGAAATTAATTATGGGTAAAGTGATTCGGGGGCAAATATTTGTTCTGGATGACAACATTGATACCGATCAAATTATCCCAGCAGAATACCTAACTTTAGTTCCCTCCAAACCCGATGAGTATGAAAAGTTAGGTAGCTATGCCCTAATTGGGTTACCGGATAGATACGGTAAGTTTATCGCTCCCGAAGAGATGAAAACCCGCTATCCGATTATCGTTGCTGGTGAAAACTTTGGCTGCGGCTCTTCACGGGAACACGCACCAATTGCTTTAGGCGCAAGCGGGGTTGAAGCAGTGATTGCTCAATCTTACGCCAGAATTTTCTTCCGTAACTGTACAGCAACAGGTGAATTGTATCCTTGGGAGTCAGTAGAACGCCTATGCGATCAGTTTAAAACTGGACAGGAAGTAGAAATTGATTTTGACAACAACCAGCTAATTAATCACACTTTAAATCAAACTTACCATCTTAAACCCTTGGGTGACATTAAACCCGTGATTGATGCTGGCGGAATTTTTTCGTATGCTCGTCAGACAGGGATGATTGCTCTTAACAATTAACAATGACCAATTAACAATGACCAATTAACGATGAGCAACTTGAATTTTAAGTTTAATTATGCTCATCTACTTATCTGTGAGTTAATATTGATTTACAATAAGTCTAAACAAATTTGAGATTTTAAAATTACCATGCTGCTAAAATCTACTACTCGCCATATCAGAATCTATACTGCTGAAATTCACAACAATGAACTGATGCCTAACGATCAGGTTTTAACAATGGATGTCGATCCAGATAATGAATTTTTGTGGAATGAAGATGCTCTGCAAAAGGTTTATCACAAATTTGATGAATTAGTTGAGTTATCTAGCGGGGAAGATTTGACAGAATACAATCTCCGTCGCATTGGTTCAGATTTAGAGCATTTCGTGCGATCGCTCTTACAAAGTGGTCAAATTAGTTATAACCTCAATAGTCGTGCTGTCAACTACAGTATGGGGCTACCACAAGTTAGTAATTGAGAAAGATTCAGTTGAATCCACCTAATTTAATTGTTAAATTAACTTAATTGCTGATCATCTGTATTAGTTAATTCTTGAGCAGATTGATCGGCAGTTAAAGCAACTTTAAGTTGATGATTTTGTTTTTGCTGGATAAACTCTTGACAAGCTCTGTGTCTGTTTTCTAAAAATCTACTCCAGAAACCAGGAAGAAATTTATCCATTGTTTCCGCTAAAGCAGAAATCTCCAGATTAATTAATTGAGATAGTTGCTCCTGATCATTTTGTCTTTCAGTAATTAAATCCTGAATTTGTTCAAATTCAGGATTATCTAAATCATTAATATCTTGTCGGTCAGGTGTATTCACTTGAATTGGAAGCATAGTAAATTTTATTTAAATCAAATGAAAAAAACTACATCTCAAAGCTCTTTTCACTTTATGCTTACCTTTAATAAGTAGGTAGGCATAAATAAACCTATAGTAGTGTTCCCAGTTCCTAGTTCCCATTCACCAGTCCCCAACCCACATACTTTTTACCGTGTCTACACAACCATTCGTAAGTCCTTGGAATTATAAACCCTGGTGGTGCCAACCCTGGTCAATCTTGTTAACTGGCGTTACTATAATTTTCAGTAGTTGGTTGCTGGCAAAAACAATCTGGGTAACACTGCTGATCTCTATCCCTGTTGTAGTCTGGATGGGATACTTTTTATTAATATGGCCACGACTAATGAGGCGTTACCTGGAAAATTCTTTGTCAGACGGTGTGGCTCAACCAAAAAATTAATCCAGTAAGATTAATTTTTTAGAAGTTAAAGGTTAAAATCGGTGATTAACGGTGATCTTGGGCGGTGAAAGCAAATAAGCTAACTTATTGGTATCAGCAGTATAAGCAAGAGCCAAGATCCTAACGGCTGACTGGAGCGAAGAACTTTCATGCACAATCCTGTGGCAACAATTAACTGCCCTAATCCCCAATGTCAGACTCCCAACCCTTTAGATCATAATTTTTGCACCAATTGTCGCACACCCCTAATTAAGCGATATCTACGGGCGGTGGGTGAAGCAATAGATGGTGATTTAGGTGGCGCAATCCTGGCAGGTCGCTATTTATCCAAGGGGAACAGGATTTTGCTAGATACCCAACCTAGTTTACCTCCTGAAACAACTGAAGAAATACCAGAAGCGATCGCACCTTATTTGAAGCTGTCGCCGTATAAGCTACATATTCCACAAGTATACGGATTGGTGGGGCGATCGCACACTCAGCCTCCAATATGGTTACTAGAGCAAGTACCCGTCTACTCTGGTGGCGTGGATAGCTCAGTTGAAGGTCAATTAATGCCAGAACTAGCGGCTGCTTGGAAAACAGCCCCAGCACTACGTCAGCTTAATTGGCTATGGCAGATAGCTCAACTATGGCATCCCCTAAGTACTTATAATGTAACCGCTAGTTTACTGACACCAGGACTACTGCGAGTAGAAGGATCTATACTAAGACTGCTAGATTTACAACCAGATTCTGTCACCCCCACGCTACAACAGCTAGGTGAATTGTGGTCGCAATGGGTAGAAGAATCACAGTCAGTCATCAAAAATTTTTTAATGCAGCTTTGCCAGCAGTTAGAATCAGGTGAAATTAGCCAATCAGATCAACTGGTGGCGCTGCTAGAGCGGGGAATCGCTGAATGTGGTTCTTCACAAACTAACGCCTATCAAATTGCCACACTCAGCGATACAGGTCCTGCTCGTCGTCGCAATGAAGATGCTTGCTATCCGCCCAGTGGCTCAAAAACTGCTACTAAATCATTAGATTTAGCAATAGTTTGTGATGGAATTGGGGGGCATGAAGGAGGCGATGTTGCCTCTAGTTTGGCAATTGAGACTATCCGAGAGCGAGTAGAAAATCTATCCGCTAGTTGGAATTGGCATCCAACTACTGTCAGTGTGGAATTAGAAAACTCAGCCTGTATAGCTAATGACACGATTAGCCAACGTAACGACACAGAACAACGGCAAGAGCGCCAACGCATGGGTACAACGGTGGTGATGGCATTAGCACACCAATATGAAATTTATATTACCCATGTAGGAGACAGCCGCGTTTATCGAGTTAGTCGTACAGGTTGTCATCAAGTAACCCTAGATGATGATTTGGCTTCGCGAGAAGTCCGGCTAGGATATTCTTTGTATCGAGATGCGGTGCAGCATCCAGCCTCTGGCTCTTTAGTACAAGCTTTGGGAATGGGTGGATCGGGAATGTTGCATCCAACTGTACAACGCTTTATTGTTGATGAAGATTGTGTTTTTCTGCTCTGCACTGACGGGTTAAGTGACTACGATCGCGTGGATCAATATTGGGAAACAGAAATTTTACCCATTTTAGATGGTCAGGTAAATTTGGCAACTGCTGCTCAAAGATTAGTAGAGATTGCTAACAGCAAAAATGGACATGACAATGTAACAGTTGCGTTGGTGCATTGTCAAGTAAAACAAGGGGAGAAAACAGAACATCAATTATCAGCGCCAGCAGCAGCTAGTGTAGCTGAAGATCCTAGCCTTGGCGATTCATCTCGCATAAAAACGCAGCGTTTGTCATCAAATCCTGCTCCCAAGCGTACTGGGATGCTATTAGGAATTTTATTACTAATGGGATTATTTGGAGGATTAGCTTATGGGTTTGTTTCTGGACTTTTGCCTGGAGTTTTTATAAGTTCTGCTCCCAAACAATCACCAGCAAATTCTGAAACACCCTCTCAAACCCCTATTGATTTATCTACTACTGTATTACAAGGGCGATCGCTACTTCAAATTAAAAGTAACACTACAAAAAACATCAATGGTCAGCCAGTCCCACTGTTGCTAAGGTCTGGTTTTGATCAGCCTCAGAGTAAAACTGTGCTTGGTTTAGTTCCAGCTACCAGTATTTTACAAGTAATCGAAGAAAAAGAAAGTTTAGAGCAGGAGAATTGGCTAAAATTAAAAGTTTGCTCTACTGCTCAATCTGCCAAATCAAACTCACCTACAACTTCGTCAGCTAAACAGCCATCACCACGCCCCAAGCAAGTTTGGCAAGCTCCCCCCATTAATAACTCGCCTCAAACAAATCCAAAACCTACCACAGTTACCTATTTTTTATTACAACCAGGAGAAACTGGATGGATTCGAGAAGAAGAACTTCTTCCGGTGAGTACCTCCACCTCCCCATCTGTTAATACTACTCAGCGAGGTAAATGTGTAAGCTCTACTGAATCTGACTCGCCAACCTCAACGCCAACATTAAAACCAAGCGCCTCGCCATAAGGGAGGGGAGAGGAGAGGGGCAGAGGGGCAGAGGGGCAGAGGGGCAGAGGGGCAGGGGGAGAAATTTCCC
>JBARVL010000323.1:0-1530 GCA_049646245.1 Crinalium sp.
CGGTAACGTACTCGTGGAATTTGCCAAACATTCCCAGGTACTTTCGTAGAGTTATACATTGTTGGTATAGCTTTACGATAATCAATTAATTTGCGGGTTGAACCTGTTGGAGCTTCAATAAGAATTGATTCAGCGTTGAAAGTGTACTTACGGGGATTTTTAACACAATGCAAAATTGGTTCGTAGAGTGAACCAAAATATTTTCGTGCTTGCACACCTGAACTATCGTAGTACCAAATAATTCGAGAAAGGATAGTAACATAAGGACGTAAAAAAATATCTATATATGGCATATTTTGTGTAGCAGCCATTAGATATATTGTTCCAGTTGGTTTGAGCTTCTTAATACAAAGTTCAATCCACTGATAACACCATGACAAATAATCTTGATCTGATGCCCACTTATCTTTACGACCGTTAAAGTTTTTCCCAATATTGTAGGGTGGATCGCAAAAGATTAAATCAACGCATTCGTCAGGCATTGAGCGAAGATACTCAAGAGTGTCACCATACACAACCTGATGCCCATTTTTTTCAAAGACTTGCATTACCCCAATGAGAATCTACCGTAGTGTTTAAGCCTACCATACTCTATTTACGACCAAATATAAAAAAGCGATCGCACCCAGCCTTCAAATGCGTTCGCGAAGCGTCCCCGAAGGGGAATCGCAAGCACTCTAATTACTGCACCAAGACTGTAGAACCAGCCAACTCTAAATCAGTTGCCGATTCTAACAACAAACCATACTCAATTCCCTCAACAACCGCCTGATAAGAAGCCTCCAAAATATTCCCCGAAACCCCTACAGTAGTCCAACGTTGATGACCATTACTAGACTCAACTAACACGCGAGTTTTAGCAGCAGTACCAGCACCGCTATCCAGAATTCTTACCTTATAATCTGTTAAGTGAAAAGCAGCAATTGCTGGATAGAAATTAACTAAAGCCTGACGTAACGCATCATCTAAAGCTGATACTGGTCCATTTCCTTCTGCTGCTGCTAAAATATCTTTCCCATTAACAGCAACCTTCACAGTAGCCAGAGCATTTTTAGTCACCCCAATATCACAATGAATTTGAAAACCTTTCAATTCAAACATCTGTTGTCGATGTCCTAACGCCTGACGCATTAGTAAATCAAAACTCGCCTCAGCAGCTTCAAATTGATATCCCTGACTTTCTAATTCCTTCAACCGTTGTAAGATTTGACGACAAGCAGGATGTTGTTTATCCAAAGTCATCCCAAAACTACGGGCTTTTGCCAGAATATTACTTAATCCAGCTTGGTCAGAAATCACAATTCTACGGATATTACCAATTTTTTCTGGCTGAAGATGTTCGTAAGTTAAAGGATTACGTTCAACAGCAGAAACGTGGATACCGCCTTTATGAGCAAACGCCGAACGACCAACAAACGCCGCGTGTTCATCTGGGGCGAGATTAGCTACTTCACTGACAAAGCGACTAGCTTTAGTCAAATTTGCTAAATGATGATCTTCAAGGCACTTATAGCCCAACTTCAGTTGTAA
>JBARVL010000324.1:0-2362 GCA_049646245.1 Crinalium sp.
ACATCACCGTTACCAGTAATGCTAGGGAGAAACGAGAATGAGCTTGAAACACTAGCTCAGAAGACTCTTGCCTTCACTACGAAATAGCGACTTCGTATCGCACTTTGATGTAGGATTTGAACCTACAACTTGCCGATTATGAGTCGGATGCTCTGCCAATTGAGCTAATCAAACGGTAAAGTAGTAACCTATTGTCTTGCGGTATACGCTCAATCCAACGGATGGCGCACCAGTCGGGCATACAGAACCCGAACCATAGCTAGTCAATGTACTACTACCTTGTTACTAAATGTAGCACAAAATATTTAGGTGATAGTATAAATTTTTTTAAACTCTGCAAATGTAAGTGTTGACAGTTCAGTTGCGGGCTAATTGCATCTGCCATAACTGGATTAAGATTGCTGCACCTAGACTACCCAAGAGCAATCTAGAAAAAGACAACAGCCCTCAAATATGCCGTTCAGATTGCCAGTTCCAGATAACCGGATGTGGCAAACGATGAAACATACTCAAGTTAAGGAGAGAACAATTGCACTGGCTTCTTTGCTGTGACTACCGAGCATCACAGGCGATAAACGGTAGCAGAACACTAACACCGCAGAGTTTACCAACTAATACGACAAGATTGAAACAAAGCACGACAGACTACTTCTCTCTGACTTCGTTCGTCATTGCCGCAATTGTGTATAGTGAAGCCGCCTTGTCCCTAACAAGGTGCCTTTACCCCAGGCGAGGGTTTGGGTGAAAGTACAGGAATATTACCTGTTATCAATCGGCGATACACCGATCGCTCTACTATGAGAGTTAACTTTCAAAAGGATATTGAGATATTGCTCGGCGGCATACGCTCAATCCACAGGTTGGCGTACCAGTTGGGCATACAGAACCCGCACTATTGCTTAACAATGTATCCTTACCGCTAATTAATATAACTTAAGCAGAGATAAAGAAATACCCGCTAAGTAGGTGGGCATAATTAAAGGTTAAACATTCAGTTCGGTCATTGTTAATTGTTAATTGTTAATTGTTAATTTGATATTTCTTTTGAATACGTTTAACTTGTTGTTGAAACTCTGCACCTTTTTCGGGGTTTACCATTGCTACAAAACTGGCAAATCCGGCTATTGATGCGATCAGGTTAGAGGAATTACCCCAATGTTTACCTTCTAATCCTTCATTTTCGATTTGATATAAAGTTGCACGGAAACTTTTTAAAGTTTTTCGGGAAATATTAAGTTTTTCGTTAACAACGATACCCGTAACTTGTTGTTGTTGAGAGTTTCGCAGAATGCGGGTTTTTTCTTGATTAATCGCAAATCCTTCTTGAGTGACGATCGCTTGAATTTGTTTGACGATCTTATTGGTATCTTTAACATTCTCACCTGATGCCGAAAATGTTAAATCATCAACATAGCGTGTATATGTAAATTTGTAATTTTGTGCGATCGCACTCAAACTACAGTCTAAACTACGACAAATAATATTTGTAATTGCTGGACTTGTGGGGGAACCTTGGGGAAGGCGACGCTGTTTGAGTTCAGCAAAAGATGTTTTACCATATATTTCCTGTTCTTCAACTACGGGTTCGGTACACAACAGTGCGAAAATTGTGGCAGCAGCTTGAGAATAACCAAGTGATTGAAATAATCCTTGAACACGGTTATAGGAAATTGTTGAAAAAAAATTTTGTAAATCAATGTTAATAATTACTTCTGCGCCAACATGGGGGGTAGCGTTGGTGACTATAGAGCGATCGCGACAAAAACCATGTGCAGCATCATGGATTTCAATTTTTTGCAGGATATTATTCAAAACCCAATGTTGTGCGCGTTTTAAATCAGGCAATGGTGCAGAAATAATCCGTTCTCCTGCAATTTTTTTCGCTTTTTTAAAACGAATATAGTGCGAGGCAGTTGAAGTTTGATAATTAAATGCTAGAAACCGAAGTTGACTAATAGGAATTCCCATCGCTGCCGCAATTTCATCGGCAGTATTATATGCGTATAAGCCATAATTATTTAACCGTTGGATGTTTCCGTCTGTTTTATTTTTCAAACTCATTGAAACATCCTCATCAAGATAGATTATGCCATTAGCTTTTTGTGTACTTTATACCAAAAAATGTTTGATAATGTAGGGGCAATCCCCCTGTGGTTGCCCCTAGTGTGAGATCTTAGTTTCGTTAATTAGTAATCGTACCTGTCAAAGGAGAACTAGCACTAGCGTAAGTCTTAACAGGAATCCTACCAGCTTCGTAAGCAAGACGACCTGCTTCAGCAGCCAAACCCATAGCCCGTGCCATTGCTACAGGGTTTTGTGCTTGTGCGATCGCACTATTAATCAACAACGCATCCGCCCCCAT
>JBARVL010000325.1:0-3472 GCA_049646245.1 Crinalium sp.
GTTTCAGCCAAAGAATTTAGTTTTGACTGATGAGCCACAAAAGAGTGTTGTATACAATCAGCAACCTTCTCAACTAACATCTCCAACCTCCTCACCCAAGGAGGATAGCCAAAATCCCATTGATGGCAAAGTTTGGGCATCTTTACAACAAATGCTTGGTGTTGGAGCTAAGGAAGTGTTAGGGAAAATCATCAACACTTATTTAGAAGAGGCTCCGCGATTGTTGAGTGAAATGAAGGCTGCTATTGCAGAAGAAAATCCAGCAGCATTGGTACTTGCATCTCATTCATTGAGATCAGCAAGTGCTAATTTAGGAGCTATTAAGCTGTCTAAACTTTGTCAGGAATTGGAATTAATGGGGCGGGGTGGTACTACGGTAGGGGCGCAAGAAATAATCCTGAAAGTTGAGGCGATGTATGAAATTGTGCAGTCAGCTTTCCTGATTGAAACACAGCAACGTTAAGCAACATTAAATCAAGTTGCATTTATTTATTTTGTCAGGGATTATTTAATCAACTAGACAAGAATTACTTTACATTATATGCCAGAATCACAAAAACCAACCCTTACCCTGGACAATACAGCAGCTAAAGCTGCGGCGGGATTTCATACAGAAGAAATCAAATCTGAACATGATACATTTGAGTTTTTATTTACGAGAGCGATCGAGTTTCGTCAAGAAACAATTTACTTTCTTGTTGTAGACCGCTTTAATGATGGCGATTCTACCAACAATGAAGGCTCTAAGCCAGAATTATACGATCCAACTAGGCAAAAGTGGGGTAGATATTGGGGGGGAGATTTACAAGGAATTATTGACAAACTTGATTATCTTAAAAGCATGGGAGTTACAGCAATTTGGGTTTCTCCCTTGTTTGAACAGGTAGAAGATTTACAATTTGAAAGTGCAGCCATGCACGGGTACTGGACAAAAGATTTTAAACGAATTAATCCCAGGTTTGTCGCTAAAAATGAATCAACTTCCCTGTTTGAATGCAATGTCTTTGACAGATTAATTGCTGAAATGCACCAACGGGGTATGAAGTTGATCTTAGATATTGTCTGTAACCACAGTAGCCCTGATATTAATGGTCATAAGGGAGAACTTTATGATGATGGAGTATTAATTGCAGATTTTTATAATGATGTAAATAATTGGTATCACCATAATGGTGAGGTGACAGATTGGCAAGATCAATGGCAAGTAGAAAACTTTGAAATGTCAGGATTAGCTGATTTTAATGAAGATAATCCTGACTTTCGGAATTATATCAAAACAGCAATTAAACAATGGTTAGACAGAGGAGTTGATGCTTTACGGGTTGATACTGTTAAACATATGCCAATTTGGTTTTGGCAAGAATTTAATGCAGATTTGCAAACGCATAAACCTTCATTATTTGTGTTTGGCGAATGGGGTTTTAGCAAACCGCAAGAAAGTTTATCTGTGAATTTTGCTAATCAAGGCGGGATGACAATTCTAGATTTTGGTTTTTGTGAGGCTATTCGAGCAGCTTTAGCTCAAAATAGTGCAGGGGGATTTCATTTAATCCAAAATATTCTTGATTTAGATTATCTCTATGACACAGCAACGGAACTAATTACCTTTATTGATAACCACGATATGCCGCGTTTTCTCAGTTTGAATTCAGATGGGGATATAGTGCGGTTGGCTATCAATCTAATTATGACATCTCGTGGTATTCCCTGTATTTATTATGGAACTGAACAGTATCTCCATGATGATAGGAATGGCGGAAATGATCCTTACAACCGTCCGATGATGGAGAAGTGGGACACTGATACTAAGCTTTATCAAGAACTACAGTTATTCTCTAAGTTAAGAAGGATAAACCCAGCAGTATCTTTGGGTAGTCAGGTACAAAAATATCTCACTCCTGATGTTTATTGCTATGTGCGACGTTATCGTGATTCTCGTTGTTTTGTAGCAATTAATAAAGGTAATCCTACAACAATTGATGTTCGCTATACAGAGTTAGAGGATGGAGAGTATATTTGTATGCTCACCAAGCGTCAGTTTGAAGTAAATGAAGGCAAGCTTTTAGGGTTACAACTGGGATCTAAAGAGATGATTGTTTTCAGTTATATCGGAGAACGGGTAATAGGAAAAACTATTGTGCGAGTACAATTAAATGGGTTAGAAACTAAGCCTGGTGAGACGGTTGTAGTGACAGGAGACTGTCCTGAGTTAGGAAATTGGGATATTAGCAAAGCTTACGCATTGGAATATATTAATGCTAATACGTGGTTTGGTGAAATTCCCTTTAATGAAAGTGCTGGAGGTGCGATCGCATATAAATATGCTATTTGGAGAGAAAATAAACCAGCCTTAAGAGAAAACTTGGTTTCTCGTCGCTGGATATTAGCATCTCAAGGTACTGTCAAATGGCGTGATACTTGGGCGGATTAAATTAGTTAGTAGCGATTAGAAATAGATCGTTTTTCTCTATCAGATTTTTATACGGTGGGTGTGGGATATTGCAACGAACACTTATTTTTCCACTCACAGTCTTTTCTTTGATTGCTTATTGGAAGCGCCCTGGTTTGCAATCTGCAAAACTCAATGCCTCAGTATCAAGGAAACTAGCTAGCGCCATCTCAATAACTGCTTCAACCGGATACTCAATTTCAATAGCATGGGCTATTAGGGCAGAGCGAATCCGTTCGGGTAGACGTTCCAAGATAATTTCAGCATCAGAAGCGGAAAGTTGCTCTAAAAGTTTTGCTTGCATAGCTTTACTGTTCGGTGGGGATTTGAACGTTATAAGGAGGTTCGGTAGCTCTTAGAATGATGGCTTCTAGCTCCAATAGTAACGCAGGGTTTCCCCAGTAAGAAATCGGCTGCACTGCAATACGAACATCTTCATCGCTATACTTATCAAGCCACGCCCACAAAAAAGCTTTATGTCCACCACTGAATCGACTCCGCAAATTCTTGGTTTTACCGATATAAAGCAACCCATTGGTTTTGTGTCTGATTGCATAGATGCCAGGACGAGCAGGAATATTGCTAAACTGGCGGTTCAAGGGAAGACATTGCTCAAAGGGAGTGAAGGCGATTGCATCTAGGATTCTCCGAGCCTGGGTTTGTAGTTCCGAGTCGTGAGTTGGCATGAAAATAGATCTTCTCTCTCATACAATTTTCTCTCATAAAATGTAGAGACCGACCATGATCTGTCTCTACAAGGGTTCTGTTTAACGCAACAATCATTTTGTGTTGATGTCTAATTGCGGTTGGGTTAACCGCAGTGTAACCCAACGCATATATCTTTTTTATAGTTCATGTCACTTGCGCGATCGCAGACTATATATAGCGCAAAAAACCAAAATTTTCAATATTTACCACTATATCTAAATTAGCGTATAGTCGTGATCTGTCCAAAAAAGATTACTACTTGACCTATGGTTCGAGAGCTTGAGCGGGTAAGCAAAACATCTGAGTTCCCTGAAA
>JBARVL010000326.1:0-2050 GCA_049646245.1 Crinalium sp.
TCATTTATCAGGAACAAAGGTACGAGAGATGTTGCGTCGAGGTGAATTACCTCCTCCAGAGTTTTCTCGCCCAGAAGTAGCTAAGGAGTTGGCAATAGCGATGAATATTGATGTTTACGAAATTTAATATCAAATAGAAAAAAGAACGCAAAAAATTGTAGATACCCCTAAATCCCCCTTAAAAAGGGGGACTTAAAGCCAAGTTTTGTCCCCTCCAAAACTCGCTATGGGGATCTAACCATCTGTAGCAATCTTTTAGGTAATTGCTCTAAGTAGAGACCGTAAATTTACGGTCTCTAGAATCATTTTTGGAGAGGTCTATTAATGTTACTTAGGCATGAGTAAATCACAATCAGCAATTTACACAGTAGTTATATCCTTCTCTTTTTCTGCTAAAACTTGATCGATTCTAGCAATGTATTTGTCAGTTACTTTCTGAATTTTATCGAGCAAGTCTTTAGCTTCATCTTCAGGAAGTTCGTGATTTTTTTCTTGTTTCCGCACAGAGTCAACAGCATCTCTGCGGATGTTCCGAATAGCGACACGACCTTCCTCAGCATATTTTCCAGCAAATTTGACAAATTCTTTACGCCGCTCGGTAGTCAGGGGTGGAATATTCAACCGAATAGTAGAACCGTCGTTATTGGGGGTTAAGCCAACATCTGATAAGGAAATAGCTCTTTCAATTACACTGACACTACCTCTATCAAAAGGTTGAATTGTAATTGTACTGGCATCAGGTGTACTAATGTTTGCTAAAGACTTCAAAGGAGTCTGAGTACCGTAGTATTCAACTGTTACACGGTCAAGTAGGCTGGCATTAGCGCGACCTGTGCGAATTGTATTAAAAGACCGTTGAGTAGCTTCAACAGTCTTTTGCATATTGCTTTCAACATCAGCTAACTTCACAATTACCTCCGACAATAGTTCCCACAGATTCTCCCATAACGGCTCGACGGATATTACCGCTAACCCCAAGGTCAAATACAATAATGGGGATGTTGTTATCTTTACAAAGTGCGATCGCAGTACTATCCATTACCCGTAAATCATGGGTGAGGACATGACTATAAGTTAAGGTTTGGTAGCGACGGGCGTTAGGATTCATTTTCGGATCTGAATCATAAATCCCATCTACTTTAGTTGCCTTAAAAATAACATTGGCATCAATTTCTGCGGCTCGCAAGGCAGCAGTTGTATCAGTGGTGAAAAAGGGATTTCCCGAACCTGCACCAAAAATTACCACCCGCCCTTTTTCCAAGTGACGAATAGCACGACGGCGGATATATGGTTCTGCCACTTCCTGCATAGCTATTGCTGTTTGCACTCGTGTTGGTATGCCAAGTTGTTCCAGCGCATCCTGCAAAGTAATTGCATTCATAACTGTGGCAATCATACCCACATAGTCAGCAGTTGCTCTATCCATCCCACCAGCCGCAGCTTTTACGCCACGAAAAATATTACCACCGCCAACTACAATTGCGACTTGGATGCCGCTATTAACGACATCGGCGACTTCCTGAGCTATTTCTTGAACGATACTTGGATCAATACCATAGCCCAAGTTCCCCATTAGGGCTTCACCACTCAGTTTTAGTAAAACCCGTTGGTAAGTTATCCCCATGCTGCGATGATTTTCTCAACTGAAATTTCCTCAACTTACGATAGCAGTAGAGGGGATTAATATTTCAGGACTTAAGCATTTTAACGGTAGATTAAGCAATGCAGGGGGGCAGGGGGCAGGGGAAATTACTAGGTTTAAGTAATTAAACTTGTTGATTTTGTGCGTAAGTCCTGTATATTTACTTTCCCCATTTGATTGAGGAACCTATTGCTGGGGTTGACGCTATTGTTACAGTCTCCCCTTGGAGTACATCCGCGATCGCCGATCGTAAATAATGCTGCTCAACATAGGCTGGATCGTCAGGGCGATCGTCAATTGCACCACGATAGCAGAGAATACCTTGGTTATTTAATAAAAATACCTCTGGGGTTTTCTCTGCCCTAAACGTTTGAGCAACATCCTGATTAGTATCCCGTAAGTAAGGAA
>JBARVL010000327.1:0-2964 GCA_049646245.1 Crinalium sp.
GTTCCAAAACTGTCCGAAGTATTGGTATAACAGTCTTAACTTTAAAAGGTAAAGCTCTGCTCATAGTGTAAATGCTTAACAGCTTACATCTAATGGCAGACTTTTTACTCCATCATATAAATGTGTAGTTACTAAGACTACCCACTTATCAGTTTGGGTGATTCCACGCCATATATTGTCGGCCAACTCTTGCAGTTAAAGAGCCGCTTTTTAGTCATTACCAAAAACTTGGGTTTAAAGCCCCGTCCTTCTAGGACGGCTTTAATTATCTTTCTAATTGTAAACGTTTATTGAATAAATAGACCAATGAAAATGTTATTCAAGAATGTGGTAAAATAGTTGCATGAGAGTTTTAGAGTTCAGTGCGATTCGTTCAGAGTGAATCACAGTAATCAGTCTGTAAATAACCTCTGGAGCCAAGTCAATAAAGACTAGCTTAACTATTCTCTTGATGAGGGTGTAAGCCCCTCTCCTTAAACTCGAAGGTAACTCCTTATCTGCCCACACCGACACAACTCGGAATTTGTGAGAGTGAAGCTGGGAACAGGGCTGAATCAGACCAGAATTGCACTGGACACTGCGGCTAACAGGGTGTCTCCATGATGAAATAGGGTCTAGAAAAGCAACCTAGAAAAAGGCAGAAGCAAGACTAAGCTCAAGCTTAGATTCTGACCTCGCCAGAGATTGGTATCCCGCCGCATTCTGAATTAATAGCGGTAAGAGTAAGGGGTTCTGGCGGTTGAATTGACCACATCTAAAGAGACCATCAATCGAGAGGATGGAACGAATAAAAACATTGCTGAGGTCTTGAAGTTGTCGAACTCAGGTAGACCAGACGAGAGGATTAAATCCCCAGCAGTGGGTAGGATGAGGCGTAATTGCTTCAAGGTATTCAGACAATACGATTAGGAGTAGATCATGGTTAGACACAGCAGCGATGCTAGTGAACTGTGGAAAGACCTACCTTGGAAGAAATTCCGACACAATCTTTTCAGACTACAAATAAGAGTGTTCAAAGCGGTTCAGGCTGGAGACAAGCGCAAAGCTCGGTCACTTCAGAAACTGATTTTAAAATCCCAAGCAGCCAGATTACTAGCTATTCGGCAAGTAACGCAGTTAAACGCTGGTAAGAAAACAGCAGGTATCGATGGTAAAAAGTCCCTCACTTTTGAAGAACGATTTACATTAGCCAATGAACTTGCTAAACATCAAACCAACTGGAAGCACCAAGGGCTAAGAGAAATTCCCATTCCTAAAAAAGATGGAACCACTCGAATGCTCAAAGTACCCACAATGGCAGATAGAGCATGGCAATGCCTAGCAAAATATGCCCTCGAACCAGCACACGAAGCAACTTTCCACAAGCACAGTTTTGGGTTTAGACCAGGACGCTCGGCGCATGACGCACAAAGAATCCTGTTTCAAAACCTCAAAAGCAATGTAAACGGAATAAATAAACGAGTCCTAGAACTCGACATTGAAAAATGCTTCGATAGGATTAATCACTCAACAATCCTGGATAATCTCATTGCCCCAAGAGGGATTAAGCTTGGCATCTATAGATGTCTTAAAGCCGGAACGAATGTAGGTTTTCCGGATCAAGGGACACCCCAAGGTGGAGTGATTAGCCCGCTACTTGCTAACATCGCGCTTAATGGAATAGAGAGCATCCTAAAGTACAAAAGTACGGATGGAAAAATCATCGAACCATCAATTCGCTATGCGGATGATATGGTGATAATTCTCCGACCACAAGATGACGAGAAGGTAATACTCAAAAAGATAAGTGAATTCCTGGCTGCGAAAGGAATGAACGTCAGCGAAAAGAAAACTAGAGTAACCGCTACGACAGATGGATTTGACTTCCTAGGCTGGCACTTCAAAGTCCAGGAAAACGGAAAGTTTCGTAGCACCCCATCAGTGGATAACTACCAAGCATTCCGCAAGAAGGTAAAAGAAATCGTTAACAGCTCGAACTATGGCGCAACAGTAAAAGCTGAAAAGCTAGCACCCGTTGTTAGAGGTTGGAGACAATACCACAAATACTGCAAAATGGATGGAACGAGAAACTCTCTCTACCACACCATGAGTCGGGCATACAAAGTATTCAATAGTGAACCAAAACAGAATCGCTACAGCAGTAAGAAATTACTAGATAAAGCATTCCCGAAAGTTCCCTACTCCGAAAACAGACACGCCAATGTCAAAGGGACTAAATCTCCCTACGACGGCGATCTTATCTACTGGAGTGAACGTAACAGCAAACTCTACGATAACCACACCTCTAAAGCTCTCAAAAAGCAAAGCCATTCATGCAACCACTGCGGACTAAGGTTCGTTGGGGATGAGAGAATACATCTACATCATGTAGATGGAAATCACAATAACTGGAAATCAAACAATCTTGTAGCAATACATGAAAGCTGCCACAGTTACATCCACATGAGCAGACGCGAAAGCTAGAAGAATATCGGGAGCTGGATGCAGCGAAAGCCGCACGTCCAGATCTAACAGAGAGGGGCGGGAAATAATATTCCCCCTCGACTCTAACACTGCAAAATGTATTTACCATCAAGCTCAAGCAAGAATATTAAACCAATATAAAGAAAAAACTGAAAATCCCTAATTAGTTTTATTAAATTATTGAAAATAATTTCTATTAATTATTTGACTAGATCAGCAGCGCAATTTCCAAATCGCTAGTTAAAGCCAAAGTATGGCTCTCGAAAATAAAAAGCCCGAATTATTGCTAGTTAAGAGTTAGCGGTATGTTTGCGGTTGTCGATCGCACATTGGCACGATCTACAACCGCACGAGCTGCATTATCAAGAAACTCAAAATACTAATGCGCTTATTCTCAAGTAATTTTCCGCACAACCTACAGGAGGTTTGCCAGTGGTGCTGCGCTCAACCCAAGACTCAACTACCGATTTAGTTCCTTCTGAATTTCCCAAACAGTTAGAT
>JBARVL010000328.1:0-31061 GCA_049646245.1 Crinalium sp.
TTGTGGCAACAGATAAAAGCGATAAAGCCAGTAGCGGCCACATCGCTGGACCACCTCTTCCAATAAGTTCTGTAACAGTCACAGCTTTTTATTCCCTCCGTACCTTGGCAAACGCAAGCTTTGAAAAATAGAGTATTAGAACCTAATACGCTTAGTGTTAACAAAATTGTAGTTGGGTTGAAGCTTTACGAAACCCTACTCAATCTAGAAAATGTTGGATGATGCGCTACGCGCTCTTGCTCCGCCAACCTTCCTCAACCCAACCTCAGCAGTGTTAATTGTGGAGTTGGGTTTTCCACACCTGCATATTGTTAGCATTCTTGTCAAGATAAAAATAGCTGGAGGAAACAAATATGAATTTTTCAATTCAATCTTTTTATAACTGGTATCGCAACACACTTCGCCATCCCAAGTATCGTTGGTGGTTGATTCTAGGTTCATTAGGCTATTTGTTCAGCCCAATTGATATTGCCCCAGACTTTATCCCTGTAGTGGGACTGTTGGATGATGCAGTGATTTTAACTTTGCTCGTCTCGGAAGTTTCTCAAATGTTAGCTGCCCGCCTTAAGGGTCGTAATACTGAAGAAACACCAGAAACTAATCCTGCTAGTAGTGAGACTGTAGATGTTAATGCAGTTCCCCTTAAATAGTTACTAATGACAATATAAAAATTTACTTGCCCTTGGTTGATAGCATTTTGATTAAAAAAGCTGTCAATCAAGGGAATTTTTTATGGCTTTTATATCATGTGCTTTGTGGTATTAATTCACCTTGGCTCGAAAGCGAATGAAACCATAAGAATTACTAGGAGTTCCTGGTGCAGTAGCTTGGGGCAATGTTGTTGGATTCGACACTACCTTAACGATTACCGCGCCATTAGTATTACTACCTGCACAGTTTCCAGAAGGGGTTGTTCCAGCCGAGAAAAATTGTCCTCTGTCGGGAGCATCAGCTATATTTGTAAGATAAACAGTAGGAGCCGTTGGCAGGCTAGAAGATCTCAATGCTAACGCAATCCCAGAGTTAGCTCCTGCTGTGCCTCCATCAGTAGGAGTCAAACCATTAAAAGCATTAGCAACAAATGTGGTATTAGCAGGTACTAAGTCACAAATGTTGACGTTTTTAGCAGGGCTAGCACCATCTGAAAGAAAGTAGATAGTGTATTCAACTTCATCCCCAGGACTAACATTACCGCCATCTATTTTTCCTGGTAGATAGGTGTTGCTAGGTGTCGGCCAATAGGGAGCATTATCATCATTATTGGCAATTCCATCATCTACGAAAGTGTTAAAGGTGTTAATTGTGCCATCTGTACGTTTGATGCGAGTAATGCGTTTAATTAAACGCACGTGAGCCAGAAAATCAACTGTAGCTACGTCAGTGGTAGTATTGTTCGCTGTGTTTGGGTCGCTGGTAGTGCTAGATACAGTGGCGATGTTACTCACACTGGCTGCGGACGTAGCACTTACTGCTACAGTTAATTTAATTGTAGAGTTGGCATTTGCCACAAGATTATTAGAATTTGTACAAGTTACCTTTTGACCTGTTGCTGAACAACTCCAGCCTGTACTTGTACCCGTAGCTGTACTTACAAAGCTTAGTCCAGGGGGAAGGTCGTCTATGACTGTGATTGGTCCAACAGCAGTAGAAAGATTACCATTACTAACGGTGATGGTGTAAGTTGCGTTTTGCCCGGCACTGAAATTCCCTGTGTGAGTTTTGGTAATGCTTAAGTCGGCTTGAGGGATAACGTTGGTGGGGTCAGTAGCACTATTATTGCTTGCAACTGTGTCATTGCTTGCAGTCCCAACTGATAGAGTTGCAGTGTTATTGACGCTGGCGGCGGCGGTAGCCCCTACACTAACGGTTAAATTAATTGTTGTGCTACCTCCGTCAGCAGCAAGGCTAATAGAATTATGAGTACAAGTTACTGTCTGACTCTGACTAGGTGCAGAACAATTCCAGCCTGTGGTTGTACTTGTGGCTGAGACGTAACTTAATCCACTTGGTAATACATCGGTTACTGTCAGGACGTTAGTATTACTACCTGTGAAAGCCCTTGTACCAACGTTTTTAACTGTGAGGGTGTAAACTCCGTTTTGACCTACTTTCAAGTCTCCACTGTGAGTTTTAGTTATTTGTAAGTCTCTTTGAACTGAGTCGATGATATTCAACAATACTGAGGCGGTAGTACTAGGAAAGTAAGTCCATAAATCTAATCCTCTTTTGTCTCCAAAGTCGTTACTAAAACGGCGCTGATTGCTAGTGCTATTAAAACCTGTGAGGCTGGATGCTGCTCCTGGATGATTACCGTTAGGCAGTAGGGTATTAACTGTACCAACAGTAGAACCGTTAAGAGTGCGGTAGCCTCGGTCGTCATAATATGCTGTACTACAGCCAGCAACTCCAGGGCAAGTAGCTGGGGGATTAACTAAGGTATAACTGGGGCCACCATTAATACTATTTTCAGCATCTAGAAGGGGAAAGTGATATTCACCTGCCTGAACTGAAGCACGTACTTGATAATTTGTACCTCTAGGAAATGCTGTACCACTATTATCTAAACCATCCCAAGTTACTGTTTGAGTGCCAGCAGATGTACGCACTCCTCTTAGGACACGGTTTTGAGTATTAGATGGATCAAAATCTGTACCATTACGACTAATGATAATCTGGTAGTTACCTGCTACATTAGTGCTATAGCTAAAAGTTCCCCCAACCCCTACATAACTGTTGTTACTTCCGGCTGAACCTGTGTAAGTTAAGTTACTAATAGTTGGGGCAGTTGGAATTGTAGGAATATTATTTTCTGTAATCGCTGCTGAATCTGGTTGGTACTCAGTATTGTCGGTGAAGAAAATTAGGTGCTTGGGCAGGCTAAGGGTGACACCTCCTTGAGGAGCGGTGAGTTGGTTATTAGCATCATCAACTAGATTATGGTATAGGGGAGTTTGTCGATCGCTATCATAAAAACCTACGTCATTAGCTAGAGTAACAAAGCCATTTGGGTCTACTCCATTAAGATTAGTAAGATATTTAAATCCGTCTATAGTGACGATAAATAACTTAGAGTTAACAGGACGATTATTAGCACCTGTAAACAGTGCTAAATAGTCAGAAAATAACCTACCGTTAATATCAGTTGTGGAAGTTAAGCTACCACGTACAGTTACATCCCAAGCTGCAATACTGGTGTTTTGAGCCGCGTCAGTTTGCACATTGTTAATGTCGCCTGTGGGGGCTGTTTCAGCATCACTATTATCACCAGTTGGTCCGTAGAAAACTACATGGTAAATTCCGGTTTGTGGTGCTTGATAGAAACAGGGAACGTAGCCATTTGTAACTGCATTACCTGGAGTAGCAGTGGCAGCATTTGTAATGGTGTCAGGTCCAGCTAATTCACGTTGCCTAGCTGTAATATTAGGGGTGGTTGTGGCATAAATTCTACCCTGAGCAGCATTTGTTGTTGTAGTTCTTTGGGCGGAACAGCTAAAAGATGCGCTAGATGGTAAGATCTTCTGACCAACAGTGCCAGTGACAAGACCAGGGTTGTAAACTTTAATATCTCCACTATTTACCCCAACTGCACTGGAACCAAGAAGAATATATTCTCCTCGGTTAACATAAACTTGTAGTAAAGTCCGCCGTTTGATAATATTTGCATAGTTACTATTGCGCCACTCTATATTTGCTCGATTACCAGTAGCACCACTAGGAAATAAACTACGGCTACCTTCTGCTTGGGATGGTTGAGAAGAACAAATTAATGCCAGTGTTGCTAAAGTTACACTGTTAATTAGCCGTTGTGAATTATTAAGAAGTTTCTCTTTGATTAATTTGAATAACATGATTACTAACCTCCACGTCGATTAGGTTGAAGGTTTTGCATGGCAGCGTTAGAGGAGAAATATACTACTTGCTCAAAGTGATTTAAGAGAGAAACCCGATTAGCTATATGTTTAATTTGAGATGATGAGAATGTTTTATTACATTGCGAAAATAGTTGAGGACGCTCTGGTAAACTTGAGGTTGATTCTGTGATGTTGATTCCGATTTTTTGAGGATTTAAAGATGTAATTATTGCATTCAGTGCAGGTTCAGATGTTCCGTATTTGGGATCTGTGGCGATCGCACTAATTTTATCCCCAGGCTGTAAACTACTTAGTGTTAAACTAAACTTACCTTTAGCATCAGTATTAACCATAGCTATTGGTTCGCTTAACGTCCCATAATTAGAAGTATTTTCAGTAACTTTATACACTTCTATTTGAGAACCTGGATCGGCAATTCCATCTATATTGACTTTGCCATCAATTACATAAAATTCTTTTGCCATAAATAATGGTGCATTAATCGCTGCATTAGCTGTATCTAAGCGTCGATTTGGTGAGTTACGTCGTGGATTTATACCGTCACCACGTTGAAATTGTTCTACACCCAAATCTTGTTGAGTATTCAAATCAATACTCAGTCCAGTAATTGCCGCAAAGTGATTATTTTGAATAATATTGCGATCGCTCTTGGGATAGGCTGCTATTACTACCCCCGCACCTGTCTGATTACTAATTTGATTATTAATAACTTGATGATTATTTCCCATTAAATATATAGCTGCTCTACTTAACCTATTACCATTATATTGAATATTGTTATTATTAATTTTGATCGCACCCTCTGGCTTAAATAAAAATACTGCACTGCCATCATTACCACAAATCAAATTAGAGTTTATTTGCGAATTGTTAATTTTTCCTTCTAAACGAATGGCATCCGGCATTCCGGCAAAACCATTGTCAATAATTACATTTTCTGATACTTGCAGGTTTTCTGCTTGAACTGATGTAATAATTGCGCTACCATCATGGTTGGCAATTAAGTTTTTGCGGATATTTGTACCTAAACTATTAAATACTGATACGCCAAAAGCAGAGGTTTTTGCTAATTTTTTACCGTTAGCCTGTACGCCTAACCAGTTATTTTCAATTAAAACATTCTTGGGAGCATCTCTAGTATTATCAAAGGGAAAAACATCTTGATTTTGATTGAAATTAGTCTCAGTTTGTGGTAAAGAGTTAGCAACAAAAATATCAGCAGCAGGAGTGAATACTGTATCACGGTGCTTGGCTGTAAAACCATATAAACTTAAGCCCCGAATAACTACACTATCGGCACTAATTGTTAACCCACGAAATACTTCTACTTGCTCACTAGGAGTAATTTCTACGATAGGAGTAGGAATGTTAATTTCTGGATTAGCAAACCGATTAGGATCATAACTTGGTTGAGTTGTACCATCAATTATTAATCCAGGGCTATGAAGATGAGGTAATTCTGCATTCAAGCGAATGATAGTATTTGTTGTAGGTAAATTAAATTCAATTCTTGAGGGAAGATTAGAATTTAGTTGCTCAACCTGAGCTTTTTCTTGTTGGGTTAAATTATTTAGGGATAGTGTACCATTAGCAAGTGCGATCGCTTCCCGCAAAGTTAGAACAGCATTAGGTTGAATACCTTGATCAGCATTACTATTAACTACTAATTTTAAATGTAAATTTTCTGATTTTCGATCATTTAAAGCAACAGCATTACCTCTAGGTGAAAAAGTTATCTGATTAATACATAAGTAGCTAAATGTTAGCAATAAACATCTTGCAAAAGTTTTGGAATTATCTCTTCCCACCTCTCGCCTTATGAAGAGGAAGGAGCGCAATTTCTTACTTCCCCCCTTATTAAGGGGGGATTGAGGGGGGTAATATTTGGATGTTCGCAAGATATTTAATGTATTAATTACTTTCGTGATTCTGAAGTTACATAAATTCATGGTGTTACGCCTCCCGTAGCTGGGATGACACTTGGAGGAGATGTATTTGTATTAGTTGGTATAGTTACTTCTGGGTTAGTAACAGTTGTTGATGTATTTGGATTAACTGGAGTAACACTTGCATCTGCATTGCTTTCTTGATTTCCTACTTTATTACTATCAGTAGCAACTGGTTTAACTACAGATTCCTGTTGTTGTGGTGGTGCTACTTTTTGTAAACCAAAACCTTCAAATAATTCATTCAGTTTGACTGTTAATCCGAAATAAGCGCCACCTGCGGAACGAGAACCACTAAAATCACGATCATCTACTTTACCAAAAGCATAACCAGCAGATAAACGGAGATTAGGAGTTAAATAATAACCAGCTTCAATTAAAAAACCAGTTTCACTAAAACCAGCAGTCTGTTGATTAATCCAACGAGCTTCTCCTACTAAATCCATGCTATATCCTACACGATAAGTTGTGCGTACTTGACCTAGAGAAACTGAACTACTACCAACTAAATCTTCAGCTAAATAAGAGACGCTATCACGCATGGCATATTTACCATAAAATTCCCATTGCCAATTAGGAGAATAAATTGCTTCTAATGCTAGAGTATTATCTTCAGAACCAGTACCACTGCCTAATAGTAAAGTATCGGGAATAGTGGAGGGATTTTTGCGATATTCATAACGCAATAAGGCGTTAAAAGAATCGTTATTAGGATCGCGATAAGCTAAACCTAATTTAAGATTAGCTGTATCTCCTAATCCGATAATCGTTTGATTGGAACTACTAGCTTGTTGATAATTAGCTAGGGCGGTTAATGCTGGGGAAATTTTACCTGTAACACCACCAGAAATTACTGTGTTACTTGCTGCGGAAGAAGTGCGATGTTCGTAGCGGGCATTGGCTTGGAAGTTAGGATTATCTGTATAAGCAATACCAACACTGTAGCTATCTCCGCCACTGACTCCGATACTAGAAGCACTTTGTCCTGGTGCAAAAGGTTGAGGAAATTGGACTCCTGCTCCTGTACGATTGAATAAATTACCAAAGATGCGTTCATAACTAAAATCCATCTTTAGTCCAGAAGCAATTGTTAAGCCTTGTTTAATCCCAAGTGAACCTGTCATTGATTCAGCATTAATTAGAGAATAACGCCCAATTACAGTAGTATCTGAACCAAGCTTGTAATTACCATCAATATCAAGGCTAGTGATGGAATTATCTTTATACTGCCCGCCGGAGAAAAACTGTTGATTTAATCTGACATTAATACCAGGCAATGCTGCCCAATCTAAGCCTAAGATGGTGCGGTCGGGATAAACTGTATCTTGTTGAGAGGAAAGGTTGAGTTCATTTTGCGCTCGAAATGTAATTTTCTTTGTAATAGGAACAGTGACGCGCGATCGCAACTGGCTAGAAGTGATATTTTGTGGGTTAGTAGGTAGGCGGTCTTCCCGTTTGCGATTGATATAATCTAAATCTAAAGTTGCACTACCAAGACGCTGTTGCACTCCGGCGGTAATTGTAGTTAAGTTGTTATCTACTTTGCTACCAGGAATTGCATCTGTCCGAGGTGTAAATAAATCTTCAAATGTATTTAAGGGTTGTGGAGCAATTCCATTATTATTTTCGCGGTCATATTGTAATTTAACGTTAGTTGTAGAAGAAACTTTACCAGTAACTTGCGCCCCATAGCGAGTTTGACCTGGTACAAAACTCACAGTTGCGTTATTAGCAAAACCTTGTTCAGCAGAGCGATAATAAGCTTGACCTTGAACTCCTGGGATAATTTCGCCTTGCGCTTCTAGACGGTATGCAGAACCATCTACCATTCCCATTAGTTCTGAGTTGTTTTTAGAATGGGCATATTCTGCAACTAAGTTGGCTTTTGAACCAAGGGCAATTAAGGTATCAGCGCCATAAAGGTCAAATTGGCGTACTCCTTGGTTTTCGCGTAAGAATGTTGCACCCAGCCAACTTTCTTGATTAAGATTGCGGGAGAAATGATATCTTACCCGCCCACCATAAATATTATTGTTAGAGCTTTCGCTTTCATATTGATAAGTGGTGACAATGCGTCGTACTAAAACTTGTCCATTGTTATCAACATCAGTGCGGAGAATTGGTTCACGGAATAATAAGCTACCGCGATCGTAATCAATTTGATAATCACTGCGATTCAGTTGTCTGCGCTCAATTACTGTTCCAGGGCGATTAAGTTCTTCTACTTCAATAAAAACATTTTCACTACCTTCTACCAACAACCGCCGAGAAAGGAAGTAATAACCGCTTGTACCATCGGGAGCAATTGTATCGCGTTGAAAACCTTGAATGTTATTGCCATAAAAGGCAGTAATTTGAGCGTTACCAACGTTGTAATTACTTTTAAAACCGTGTAATTGACGGGTAGTGGCGGTAAATTGTTGAGAGCGAGAGGCAAATTCTTGGGTGTTGTAATCTCCCCACATGACAGAATCTGGTTCAGCACCTGGAACGCGGGCAGAACGCTCTAAACGTAGATAAACGCTATCTTTGGAAGGTGTTAGTGTTTCAACTTTAGAAGTATCACCATAAACACCATAATTTTGGTCACAAATTTGTACAGCACGGAATAAACGAGGATCGCCGTTACAATCTTGGTTAAGAGCGCGATCGCTATTATATGCTCCTGTAAATAACCAATCTCCTAAAACTTTCCCACTTGCAAACACAGCAGCACGAGTATCTAATTTATAACCATTTTTTTTATCAGTGGGTAGAAAATCCCGAAAACTACTGTAATAATCTGTACCTCTAGCCCCAAAGCGAATATCAACTACTCCTGTAACAATTGAAGGTCGCAAATTTGTCTCAAACTGCAACTGAGTAAACGCTTCTAATTTGTTAACTACAGCCCGAACGCGCACTGTTTGAGCATCTAAACTAGAGCGGAGATTAGCTGTAAATTCTCCTTGTCTGGCTTGGACTTGAAACCCTGGTTGATCTGGTTCTAAGTCTACTCCCGCAAACTGTCCAGCACTACTTTCTATGGTGACAACTGCATCTCGGTTAGAACGATTGCCATTTGGATCTAATAGTTGACCCTTAACTGTTGCTGTTGAACGTCCATCCGCAGGAATTCTTGATTCTACTGTTTGGATAGTGATTTTGTCGGCAGCACCCCGCACTAGCACTTTTACTGATGTTACTTGTCCCTCTACGCCTTTATTCGTAGCTTTAGCAGTCAGGGTATTTTCCCCTTCACGAAAAGAAATACCGTACCAAGTTTGCGTGACGATATGCTTTGTAGAATCTGTTTCTGTCCGTCCAATCAAGGAGGAATCTACTGTTTTACCATTAACTTGAAGTTCTACGGTTGCGCCCTCTGGAAACTGCACAATCACTGAACTAGCTGGAATATCTAATACAGTGTTTGGTGTTGGCGTGAGAATTTTTACTTCTGTGGAATTGATATTTTCAGAAGGCTGAGTTGCAGGCTTTGGGGCTGGTTGTGGTGTTGTCGGTGTGGCTGATGGTTGTGGTGTTGTCGGTGTGTCTGATGGTTGTGGTGTTGTCGGTGTGTCTGATGGTTGTGGTGTTGTCGGTGTGTCTGATGGTTGTGGTGTTGTCGGTGTGTCTGATGGTTGTGGTGTTGTCGGTGTGGCTGATGGTTGTGGTGTTGTCGGTGTCGCTGATGGTTGTGGTGTTGTCGGTGTCGCTGATGGTTGTGGTGTTGTCGGTGTGTCTGATGGTTGTGGTGAAACTGTTTGTGTCCTCGCTGAAGAAGGAGACATAAACATACCGAGAGTTTCGAGTGTACCTGCTACAAATAAAGCTTTGAAAGATTCTTTTTTAAACTTCATCGTGTTGCCTCCCTAGAGGAAGGCGTAACAGCAAAGTTCATCTTTACTAAAGCACCTGGTGCTAAATGTACTAAGCGAGATTGGCTGTTACGTTCTTTAAAGCGAACATTGGGAGCAAGGGTATATCCTGGTAGACTGCTGAGATCTAAAACTCCGGTGCGATAACCAGGTAGTACATTAATCACAGAAAATAAACCATTAGCATCAGTGGTGATGCGATTGCCGTCATCCATTAAAACCACTGAATTAGGTACACCTGGTTCACCAGGTTGTTGCTCACCATCAAAGTTTTTATCTACAAATACGCGACCAATTACAGTACCGCAATCTGTCGCAATTCCTGGCTGAATCCGCAGTTGATGAATTGCAGGTCCGTCTTTAACTGCCAGATTAATATCGCTACGTCTAGCATTAACAATTGCGGAATTTTTGCCAGAACCACGCATTGCATCAGAAGTTAAAGTTGCGGCATAAGCAATATTTACTACCTGATCTTTAGGGATGTTTCCTGGTACTTTAAATTCAATTGTTGAATTATTATTGGTAGCTGTTACGGCAACTGCTTGACCTTGTGATTCGCCTCGCACAGAATTAGCTTTAAATTGAAATCCCAGAGGTAATTTATCGGTGACTATAATGTTGTCTAAACTGGCAATAGAAAGATTTTTTACTGACAGACGATAGATGACTGTATCTCCTGGTTCTGCTGCTGCGCGATCGCCTGTTTTAATAATTTGAACTGCTTGCGCGTTGCAAGTATTTAGGTTTAAATTTAATATTGCTAAAACTAAACCTACTCTTTCAGCATCATCAATATCAATAATTCTATTTACAGATGTACGGTTATCTGTAGCAGAAATTGCTTGACCGTCTAAAGATGTAGCCGTGTAAGCAATAATATTTCCGTTGCGCTGACCAATAACAATGCGAATACGTCGCTGGTTATAATTTTTTCCTTGAGGCGGGTTAACTAACAATATATAAGTTTTACCTTGCTCTAATTGACCCTTGTTATCATCGAATAAGAAACTATACTTGCCTTTGTTACCATTAGTTATAAAGTAAGGATTACTATTTTCTTTATTAGGTTCAATTCCTTTAGAAATCCTGTTATTAGGAACATCAGGTAACTCTGTTCCTGTTAGTGGTACAAGTCCTGCTATGCCTCCTAGCGAGTCTGCTGGTTCATATAGACCAACACTAAATCCGGTATAATCTGCTAAAGTTTCTCCCGCACAACCTGTTACTTTACCTAGTGGATCTATCAGTTGAAGGTTGGCAGTAGGTAACATTACAACAGTTTGATTTGTAACTGTTGAAAGGGCGCTCAGAGTTTGTAGAGAAGTACAATTAGGCAGTTGCCCGTTAGATTGAGGTGCAACTTCTTCATGTTTCAAATTAGTTACAGAACCAGAACCACTAACACTTGCTTGTAGCTGTTCTTGATTACGATTTAAAGCTACAGTTACACTTGTGCCATTTTCTGGAACTGCACCAACTGTGACTTCAACAATCACTTTCATTTGACTGCCTGGAGCTAAAATTTGGGGTTCAGAGGAAGTTGAATTAGGAATTACAATTTTAGTTGGCTGATTACCGAGATTACTAACAAGAAATTGAAAATTAAGCTTATCGCCTTGATTAATTGTATTTTTACTATCAGATGCTTGCGCTTGTCCTGAATCAGTTTGAGGAGTTACTTGATTTGGTGCTAACTTAATTAGGGTTTGAAAAGCAACTTGAGCAACTTGATCTAAGTTAGCTTCTGCTGGTGCTGTCATTACAGCAGTAAAAGCTTTGGTAGTGATTGCATTAGCTTGGCTAGAATTTAAACCAACATCTTGAAAAATTGAGTTAAAAATTTCTGTAGCTTTTTGGTTATCTAAATTTTCTAATTTATTAACTAAATCAGCTTTTTCTGCCACTGCTTTACTTAAGGCATTTTTGGCAGTTGTAGCTATTTGGGCAACCGTAGTATTATTTGGTAATTGTTGGATTTCTTGACTAACAGCTACAACACCTTGAGTAGCTTGTTCTCTGGAAAATCCTTGCTGAATTAATTGCTCGGTGATAGCACCAGTAATATTTCCTAATGCCAGGTTTTGATTCTGATCGGCAACGCCCATTGCTACCATGCTAATCATTTCCGATTGAGCAACGTTGGCAGCTATTTGATTAGATATTCCACTAAATAAATTAGCAAGATCGCTGCTGTCAGAATCTTCGTAATTATAAGCAGCTTGATTTTTAAGTTCTGGCGCTTGAGCTAGACATTGATTAATATTATTTTTAGTAGCTGATATTAACGGTGTAGGCATCTGCAACAAGGTTGCCGTAGCCAATGAAATTGTGGCTGTGCCTACTTGAAAGTACCGTTTCAAGGAATTAAAGTTGTGTGTAGAATTGTTTTGTAACACTTGACTTTTATCCTGATTTATGATCTACAATAAGATTTTGTTAGGATTAATTAAAAAAACTTACTTAAATAAGAAGTTTTAATAGATAACTTCTTACTTACCATTGTTCTAAATAACAGTGGCGATCAGCCTGCGCTATTTTGCTGAAAAGTACTAAGACATATGGCTGAAAACAAAAACAGCGATTGAGTAAATAAAACTTTATGGAGAGAAAATAAATCTCTCATATTTGGTTAACTAAGCAGTAGCACCTAATGAAGCGTAGGGTGCTACAACTTAAAAAAGACTAAGCGTTACCTAAAACATAGATCCCCCTGAGCAACCCCTTAAAAAGGGGGGAAAATTTAAAGTCCCCCTTTTTAAGGGGGATTTAGGGGGATCTCTACGTAAGTCCTGATTTTTTTACCCTGTTTGGCTGATTATTTATAAAGTAAATAGCCTCAAATTAGCAATTTTTAATACATTGCAACCCAAAAAAGCGATCGCATACCAACAATAAACTTAATCTAAACCATACGCGATCGCCTACCTGCATAAAGAAGCGATCGCGCCGCGTCCCCTTCGGGGAATCGCGCGGTGTTGATTCACAACTTAGCGTACCTTAACTTGGTAGGTGGCACTGAGCTTAGTTGCAGGTGCAATGGGGCTATTAACATCCCAACGGATATGTGTGTAAGCCTCTGCTGGAGCGGGTTTAGTTTCTACAGTACCATTAGCTGCCTTAACTTGAACTGTAGGTTGGGCTACGAAAGTTTTACCAGCATCAATACTGTAAGTAATTTTGGCACCACTAGGAACGGTAGCGGAACTTAGAACAAATACTGTTTGCTTAGGAATTGGTTGCAATAATACCAAATTTTTAATGGGGCGATCGCTATTATTTTCGCCAGATAGCTTATAGCGCAGTACATCGCCTGGTTGTACAACAACATTACCTTCTAAAGCTTTCCAACTAACTTGTGGTTTGCCTTGAGTATTTTCTACTACTTGCTTTTCAGCTTCTAAACTTAACTGAACCTTCTTAGCAGGGGCATTTTGAGCGATCGCACTGTTAAATTGTTGTTGAAGACCTGCAAAACCAGGCATAGTAGCAACAAAAGGTACAGTGGCAATTAAAGCGATCGCACTTAAACCAGCAATATATGAACGTTTCATCTTAAATTCTCCAACCTGTTGATTTCGTCGTCATCTCTTTCGGTTAATGCTGGGGCATCAAGATATTTAAAGATGCCCCAACTATATTCAGCTTGGCTTAGTTAAGCTTGCGTCGGAAAGTGAAATTACCTTCAGCCGATCCTGGTAATAAATTACCCACAATATTTTCATACTTGGTAACTTCATTAGCTGCAGTACCGTCACCATTCTTGTCAACACCTACTGTTGCGGGGTCGTTGTTGTAGAAATTGATAGTACCAGTAGTCTTAGTTGCTGAACCTAACAGACTACTTGTATCAATTCCAACAGGAAGAGCATTATCCTTTGCCCAGTTATTTGGTGCAGTTAAACCATCTTCTATCACCTTGAAATTATTTGCTGTCAAGGTAGCGCTGTTAGTTGCACCTGTTCCTGTATCCGCAATATTCTTATAACGAATCCGGTACTCAACCAATTTGCCTGGGGCAAATTTAGCTGTTAAGAGCGTTTGATCTGTAGTGTAAGCTTGTAACTCTGTTGTACCATCGGAGTCAAGAATCCGCGCCTCTTTGTACATTGCCATAAAACCTGTAAAGGTTTTATCAATCGTGTAGTTATTCGTCTCAGTGCCTTGGAATCCAGGGGTGGCATCTTCAATATAAGCAACAAGAGGTACAGTGAAACCTCCAACAGCCGTACTAAAATCACCAGGTGTGGTCAAATCAGTTGACAGTTTAGTACCAGCAGGTAAATCAACTGCTACTGTATAATTTGCTGTCCCACCCGCAGGAATCGTAATTACCACAGGAGTACCAGTTGTCGTAAATTGCTTAGTAGTATCGTTCCAAGTGTAGGTAGCAGTACCACCACCCACAGGGTCAGTAATTTTTACTGTAGTGCCATTAGGAAGACTACCATTTGTGCCATCTAAAATTCCCGCCAGCGCAGATGGTTGTATTGTCAAATCAGCTGCAGCGTTGCCTGTATTTTGGAGAGTGTTGGTGTAGTTAACAATGGCTGGATCAATGGTAGTTCCTGGTGATGTATTTGCTGGAACAGAAGTACTTTTATCCGTAAAGTCAGTTTTGGTCGTGCCGTCTGGCCCTATAGCTTCTGGTTGATCCTTGGGGCCATTCAATAAAGAGTTAGCTACTGCTACATTTGCAGTGCTTGTAGCACTATCTTCACGCACACCATTGGTAGGAAGCCCAGGCGTTTCACCAGCAACAGCATCAGCATTGTCTTCTGTCTTAGCGTCTAATGGGCCGTTATTAACAAAATCTTGGTTTGTGCCAGCTGGATCTGCAGAGTTACCGTATTCTATGGTAATGGGAGTGCCTGCTGTTGCTGCAGCATCAACCTTTACTACAACTCGTACATAGACAATTCCACCCACAGCTATAGATGGTGTAGTGTATGGACCCGTGATAGTTTGGTCATCAGCATCACCAAAAGTGCTGTTAGTAGAAACAATCACACTTTGGACAGTACCAGGGCCACTTTGAATAGTAGCTGTACTAGGTAATACAAATTTAGTTGGGTCGTTACCTGTGTTTGTTACCTTAAATTGATAGTTAATATTACTGCCTGGAGCCGCACCAGATGGAGTATTGCTTGGGCTAACGTCAATACCAGCTACTTCTGCAACTTTAATAGTTACTGTATTCGACGTAGTATTGATAATTGTACCACTACCGTCATCATAAGTACCTGTTGCCGTGTTACTAATTGATGTTCCTGCCGCAGTTCCCTCAGCTAATACTGGTGCTGCTAACTGAAATGCACCACCCATGATTAAACTGGCTGCAACTAATTGTCTGTAAAGCCTTCTTTTACCAGTGTTTTTCATAAGATTAATTCCATCCCCGATGATTTTTTAGCAGTACACAAGCACAAGTTTCGGATCTCAGGCATAATTTCCCCAAAAGCCACGATCAAATTTGATTTGAGTTTGGATTCAAAGAAATATTTGCTTTATTTTTAGCAGAAACTAAAAATTAATTCAGCTTATTAATTTCAGGCATTAACTGAAATAAACTGGCGTTTTTTAGTTAAAAAATTTAACTAAGAACAGCCATTTTTATGCTCAGAACTTAACTGTATTACTAAGATATCTTTTTAATCTATTAGTACGCTTGCGCCAAAACACCGAATTGTACTAAGCCAAAATGCGGAAAACTTGTTCGATCAACTAAGCAAATCAAGCAACTGGCGACTTAGTACAATATGCTTATGCGCGAAAATCTTTAGAACCCTATCCTAACCCTTCCCACACTTCGGGAAGGGAATAGGAACCTTCAGTATAAATACTCAGCTAGTATTAATGAGAAAATTTTAGGACTGGCTTTGTGTAACCTCTATATATATATGTTCTAAGCGCACTTGCTGCCTGGAAATTGAATCTAAAGCAATGCCATCAAACCGTGCAATAATTTCTTTAAGTTCTAGATGTTCTGGTAGCCAAAATGCTAGATCTTTGCCATAATGCCGAGTGGTAAAACCATAAGATTTCGCACGGGCGATCGCCTTCTCTTCATCCTCTGTTTGAACAATAATAATTTCTTGTGCCGGAATCAGTTGGCGTAACTCTGCTAAACTACCAGATGCTACAATCCGACCATTTTTTAGAATACCAATACGTTGACACAAACGTTCTGCTTCTTCTAACAAATGCGTCGTCAGCAAAATAGTCATACCTTGACTTTGCAACTGACGAATTAATTCCCAAATTTCATAACGCGCTTCAATATCTAACCCAGTTGTTGGTTCATCTAAAATCAATAACTTAGGATGATGTACAATTGCCGCAGCAATATTCAACCGTCGCTGCATTCCACCACTAAGTGTTTCTACAGGACTTTTAGCGCGATCGGCTAAATTAACAGCCTCTAAACTTAATTGTACCTGTTTACGCCGTTCTTGATTTGATAATCCGTAAATTCGAGCAAAAAAATTCAAGTTTTCTTCACAAGATAAAGCTTTATAAAGTAAATTTTCCTGTGGCGCTACCCCAATTAACGGTTTAGTTGCTTCAGATACAGGTTTGTTATTGATAGCGATATAGCCACTATCTGCCCGCAGCAAATTACATAAAATATTTATAGTTGTAGTCTTACCTGCACCATTGGGTCCTAATAAACCATAAATTTCTCCAGCCTCAATATTCAGGTTTAAATCTTGTAAAACTGCTCTTTTACCGTAACTTTTCTTCAGATTCTCTATATTTAACACTGGCTTTATAGTCTCCTTTCAATTTCCAGCATACTGCGGTAAGAAAGCCATCCACATCCAGCTACCAAGACAGCAAACAGACATAAAAAGCCAAAATGAGACTCAATCTTATCCAATCCATCTCCCCGATCCGAAACGGCTATTAAAGCTTCGTTCATGTGATAAATCGGATTAAACTTAGCTATTTTTAGCAAAGATTCAGGGAAGAAAGATGTGGGAAAAAATGCACCTCCCATCATTAATAAAGGTATGCCAAAAGATGCAACTATAGAATTAACATCATTGGTACGACGCGCCAAATGGGTACTAAGAATAAAGCCTAACCCCACATAAGAAACAATACTCAATAAAATAATTGTCCCGCCTAATAGCAAAGATCCTTGAAATTTAGCTTCCCAAAAAGCAGCAACTGTATAGATTATTAAAGTTTGACCAATGCCAATACAACTGTGTGCTACAAAAATCCCCAAGAAATACGAAATACCACTCAATGGAGACAGGAACAAACGCTTTAAAGTTTGCTGTTCTCGCTCTGCTACTACAGTTGATACAGTCCCACCTAGACAACTAAAAAAAAGTGCAGAACCAATTAATGCTGAAGGTGCAACATTTTCAAAAGCGTCACTCATTGATAGTTTAGTTCTTTCTGCAATCAATAAGCCATTAATTACTAAAATAGTAATTGGGAAAATGCACCACAAAATCAGGCTAAATCGTCGCCTAAGTAATTCAATTAAAATTCGTTGTGCTACTGCCAGCGTTTCACGCCAATATTTGATCATAAAGCTTGGTCATTTTAGGAGGGAGGAGGGAGGAGAGAGGAGGGAGGAGGGAGGAGAGAGGAGAGAGGAGGGAGGAGGGAGGAGGGAGGAGAGGAAAATTGGTCATTGATAATTGTTAATTGTTAATTTCGTAATTTCTTCAATAGTTAATTCTTGAACATTACTAAAAATTACAGATGCGCCAGCAGCTAAAAGTTTAGCAGCATAATCATCAAGACGTTCAGGTGTTGCTTGAAGGTGGGGCGGTAAAATACCTACACCAATTACAGTACGAGAAACCTTTGTCCGCGCTTGGGCGACAGTATACATATCCGCAACTGTATCACCTACATAAACTACAGGAATAGCAGCATTTACTTGATGTAGTTGTTCTAGCTGTTGCACTGCTGTAATTAAACCTGTAGGATCGGGTTTACTAGGTGCATCTTCCATTGCAATTAATACAGGTGAGTTAATTCCAAGTCGTCTTTCCAAAACATAAGTAGCTTCCGCGTGGGGCGCACCACTAAAAAACCCCCAAGGAATATTAGCTGCACTCAGTTGTTCTAAATAGCTTAACTGTAACAGCAACGGTTCATGGCAAATATAGCCCTCCCAATGTTGGGAATTAGTTCCGCGATAGCGAGATTGAAAAAAATCAACAAGGGCATTGTAGTCGATTGAAGCTTGCGATACTCCTGCGGAGTCGCTACGCGATCGCACCTGCTGATCTGGGGTCGCTGAGACTCGCTGTTGCCCAATAGATTCAAAATAGCGATAAATTAATTCTTGGGTAGCTTCCCAGTCATTATTCCAAATGCCTTCCGACTTGAGTGCGTCAATATCAGCTTGATCGGGGCGATATGCACCGTTTGTAAACTGTTCTACAGTATCTGCGATCGCGCGACGATAAGAATTTGTCACATCCCGCACAACACCGTCAATATCGAAAACTACAATCGCACTACAACTAGATTCTTGCACCAACAATTGATACCTCCAAGTCAAATAACCAATTTAGTTAGCAAAATGTCAGTATATAACCGAGAGATCCAGTCTTGCCATGCGCTAAAATAGTCGTTTGTAAATTAAACCAAATAATTCTGGGTTTTTCCCGGAGGTGTGATTGTCCAAGTTCATATTAAAAGTTCTCTGGCTAGATGAGAATGTGGCGATAGCAGTTGATCAAGTAGTTGGCAAAGGTACAAGCCCTTTGACATCTTACTTTTTCTGGCCCAGAAATGATGCCTGGGAACAGCTAAAAACTGAGCTAGAATCCAAGCACTGGATTGCTGATGTTGACCGTGTTGCAGTGCTAAACAAAGCAACAGAAGTGATTAACTACTGGCAAGAAGAAGGCAGACGGCGACCGATGTCTGAAGCTCAATCTAAATTCCCAGAAGTTGCATTCACAGGTAGCGCCTAGAAGAAATTATTCCGTAATTATGATGCTATTTATGCGGTAAAAATACGGAAATTCTAGCAAAGCTATGAATAGCAACACCATTAGTAGTGATGCTCTAGGTCATAGACCGCAACGCTTTCAGCATTATGCTGAAAGCGTTAATTTATTGGATATGCAACAAGAGCCTAAATTTGAGGATCTACTTTTTGATTGGGTAATTCAGGGGAACGCTGAATTTGTTGTAAGTTGTATCCCTGTTTCCCTAGCTGCTGAACAAATTTAGTTGGATCATCAGTTTGAGTTAAATCTGATGAGATTGGATGTTCAACAGCCTCTTTCCTGATTTTTTTAAGTTTTGCTTTTCGTCCCATATATGTGTATTTAGCGATGAAGAAGAACCAGGGTTGATTTTAGACTATGACCAAAACGGTAAGGTCATCGGCATAGAAATTCTCAACGCTTCCCGTAGGGTTGGCGATGACTGATTTCCCCTACTTCCTACTTACTTGATTTTGAGCTAACTGCTGATTAACTTCTGGATTATACAGACGCAAATAATTCCAGTAGTTTCCAAAAACGTTTTTCACATAACCTTCGGTTTCTTCAAAAGGAATTGCTTCCACAAATTCATCTGGATCAGTTAGTGGTTTTTCTTTCAGCCACTTAGAAACATTACCAGGACCAGCATTATAACTAGCAACAGCTAACAGAGAGTTATTGTCGTAGTGCTGATGAGTTGTATCTAGATAAGCTGTTCCCAGTCGGATATTGTCCTGGGGATTTGTGAGTGAATATTGCTGCAAATTTTCAGTTTTAGCCTCAGCCGCCGCCGTAGTAGGAATTAGCTGCATTAAACCAGTAGCGCCAACAGGAGATTGAATTGCTGGCTCAAACCTCGACTCTTGCCTGATTAAAGCAGTCACTAACAAGGGATTCAGTTGACGTTGTTGTGACCATTGTTCGATAATTTCCATATAAGGAAATGGATATAAGCTTCGCCAATAAGTCATTCTTGCGCGGATAGCTTGAAATTCTGCTTGCTCTGCTGGGGTTTCACGATCTTCTAGTTGAGAAATTAGAGCAATTCCTGCTTGGTGTTTACCTAGCTTGAGTTTTAATAATCCATTTGTAAACTGTTCTGCTACCGTTGGTTGTAAGTGATTTTGAAATTCTGTCTGCCAAAGTGTCCAAGCATCACTATCTTGCCCTAACTGATATAATTCTTTGAAAGTTTCAGAACCCACAGGTGGTTGCGATCGCGCTGTCGGTCGCACAATTTTCGGTGACAATTGACGTACTGTGGTAAAATCTCCCACATCCCAACCCAAGTAAACAGCAGAACGCCACGCATAGTAAGACTGAGGATACTTAGAGAGCGCCTGTTCAAACATTTCTTTGGCTTTTCCCTCATTTCCTAGTATCTTCGCCCATTTCCCAGACCAAAAAGTTGCTCTGGCAGCATACAGGCTATTAGGATTTTCTACAGTGATACTTTGCGCCAATTGCAAAGCAGCTTGTAAGTCACCACTCGCAGCCCTAGCTCGTGCTTGCTTCCAACGATATTCGGCTGCTGCTTCCGAGTTACCATACTTGGTTAATAACAGTTGTAGATCTTGTTGAGCCGCTTCAGGGTTTTTGTTTGCTACTAGCATCCCAGCTTTAGCACTAATAGCTTCACCTGCTCGATCTGGAAATTTATCTTTTAACTGATCTAGATTTACCAATGCTTCTGGTAACTTTGATAAGTTAGCTAAACGAATTAGGCTGGAAGCCGTTTCTGGAGCTTCGGGGAAATGACTAACTACATATTGATAAGCGTTAATTGCTGCTGGTTTTTGTCCGCTAAGTTCTAAAGATCTAGCAACACGATAAGCATTAAATGGAGTCTCGGTAGCACCCATATAAGCAGACGCGGCTTTGGTATACTCCTGGTTTTGCCAATAGGATAAAGCGATGCGTTCCCAGTCTTCAGTCTTGAGTTGTGCCGTATACTCCTTAGATAGCTGGTCTAATACTGAAGTAATCTTAGGTGAATTGGGAGCATACTTGACCAGCAGTAACATTAATTTTGGCTCATTGGGACTTTTCGCCAATTGCTGACGGATAATTTCCAACGTGCGGGGATGACTAGGGAATTTGGCGATCGCCTGATCCCAAAATTGTCGTTCCCTACTCCCCAAAACATACATTGCCTCAGCCGCCACAGGTGAATTGGGATAGTTTTTTACAAGTTCGCCTAAGACTTCCTCATATTTGGCTTTATCCCCGATTAATTGATATGCTTGGGAACGTTTCAGCAAAACGTAGGGTGCTAAAACTGCATAATTTTTCTCTAACCCTTCTAACCAACTCAAAGCTTTTTTAGCTTGTTTTTGTTGCAGCAAGTCTGTCGCCAATAGATAGCGGGCGCGACTTTGCTCTAAAGAATTTTCACCCTGGGCTATAGCTTCTAAACGTGCGGCTCGTTCTGATGTAGGTAAAGATACTAGATGTAAAACAACGGATTTTTCTTGATTGACAGAATTAACGCTGTTTTGACCTACGAATGGTAGCCAGGTCATCAATTTTCCGTACCAATCATAACTTGCTCCCAACACAGTTGCTCCAATCACAAGCGCAGCTACTCCTACGCCACTAGCAACTGCAATTTTGCTTGGGGATTGTTTCTGTCTATATTTATTGGAGCCGTAAACAACTATACTTGATTTTTTCATCATATTTTACCTTTTACGTCCCACATCGAGAGATGATAGTGGGAAGCAAAAGCACCCTCCGCTAATGGTTGACAAGAAAATGAGCAACAAAAATTTTTTGTGTGAAATCAGCTAAATCTAGAAAACCGAATAATTCAAAAAACAGATAGTATGTAACCTAAAATCAGCTATAATAAAGCTTTTATTTGCACTGGCAATATTAATCTGCCTAACTTCAACACTACAATTAGTCAAACTCAAAGCTAAAGTATGCTTTCTTGATAGTTTAATACTATCATCCCCTATTGTAAAACTTAACTGGGATCAGAGAATCGTTAACAACCAGAGAATTTAAAAACAAGCTACTGGATATTGGCAATTAATACCTTTATTTGAAAAAATTCCCTTGATATAACTCAAAATATCCCCATAATATCTTCTTCAGGTAAGATATAAAAAAATCTTATTTTAATGCTGTTATATATCTTGTGCTGGATGCCTCATTTGCTTTTTTAATTAATAAGTCGGATTAATCGCGCAAAGGTTGGAGTGAGAGTTGTACAAAAACAACTGGTCACTGGTAACAGGTCACTGAAAAGATGAGTGGTGGGAATTTTTGGGCAATACTGGTACAGGTAGTTCTATATTTAACCAACAATGGAATTTCGAGCGATTGATAGTACAGTTTTAAACTGGGCAGGAGATGCCCTAGCAATTGGATTTTTTGAAAATGCGGTTGATCTCAGTGGAGATTTAGCGCAAGATGACAACTTTGCTGGTACTTTAAAAGAGTTAATTGCTGAAACAGAATTTAAGGGTAGTGTTGGCAGCAGTGCGACTACTCGTGTGGGCGGTGGTAGCCAGATTCGCAAAATAATTATTGTGGGGCTGGGTAAGCAAGATGCGGTAAAATTAGACGGCTGGCGTAGAGCGGCGGCTGGGGTTGCTAGATTAGCAAGAATTGAAAAGTGTAAAATACTAGGAATTAGTCTGCCTGTATGGAATGATGACCCAGGTGCAACTGCTAGTGCGATCGCAGAAGGAGTTATCCTAGCTTTACACCAAGACAATCGTTTTAAATCAGAACCAGAAGACAAGCCTACAGCAGTAGAACAAGTAGATTTAGTAGGTTTTGCGGGTCAAGAAGCGGTTATTACCCGCGCTCAACAGATTTGTGATGGAGTGATTTTAGCCAGAGAATTAGTAGCGGCTCCACCAAATGAGTGTACTCCAATCACGATGGCAGAAACTGCGGCTGCGATCGCAGATGCCCACAGTTTGCAACTAGAAATCTTGGAAAAAGAAGATTGTGAACGCCTTGGGATGGGTGCTTTTCTTGGTGTCGCCCAAGCATCTGATTTACCACCCAAATTTATCCACCTCACATATAAACCAGAAGCAACTCCCCGCCGTAAATTGGCAATAATTGGTAAAGGTTTAACCTTTGACTCTGGCGGTCTTAACATTAAAGGCGCTGGTAGCGGCATCGAAACCATGAAAATGGATATGGGTGGCGCTGCTGCTACTTTAGGTGCTGCAAAGGCTATAGGACAACTTAAACCAGATGTCGAAGTTCACTTTATTAGTGCAGTTACCGAAAACATGATTAGCGGTCGTGCCATGCGTCCTGGTGACATTCTGAAGGCATCAAATGGCAAAACTATCGAAGTTAACAATACCGATGCTGAAGGACGGCTTACCCTCGCTGATGCCTTAGTATTTGCTGAGAAACTAGAAGTTGATGCCATTGTTGACTTAGCCACACTTACAGGCGCTTGTATCATTGCCTTGGGTGATAATATTGCTGGGTTGTGGAGTCCCGATGACAGTCTAGCTTCCCAACTTACTCAAGCTGCTGAAAAAGCCGGGGAAAAATTTTGGCAGATGCCTTTAGAAGAGAAATACTTTGAAGGACTTAAATCACCAATTGCTGACATGAAGAACACGGGTCCTCGTGGTGGTGGCGCAATTACTGCCGCTTTGTTCCTGAAAGAGTTCGTTAAAGAAACTCCTTGGGCGCACTTAGACATTGCAGGTCCAGTCTGGGCAGATAAAGAAAACGGCTACAATAACTCTGGCGCAACTGGATTCGCAGTACGCACATTGGTTCATTGGGCATTAGCAGAAGCTTAATTTAATTTAGGCTAAGAAGAATAAAATCTACCCTGAATGCCCAAGTGACCAAGATGGTCACACTACAGATAGGGGATGTAAAGATACATTCGCGTAGCGTCTTTAAGTGATCAAAGAAATAATTTCGCGTATCTAAAAATTTAGTGCGGGCATCTTGCCCGCGTCTGTTGAAAAGCGTAAGTCCAGAAATTATTATTTAATTTCTGGATGCACTGTTTCTTGAAGGGGAGTACATAACCGATTAATTGTGTAAATCATTTGATACAAACGTGCAAAGTCCCGTTGGTTGAAGTGTAAAACCAGACGAGGTAGTTCCTCAGTTCCATCTCCCAACTCAGTCGGAAATGTTTGAGCTTTTTCAATTTTCCCCTTAATTAAAATATCGCTATAGTCCTTATTTAACTGCTCCACGCATTGATCGGATAACTCAGATTTCAGGCGAATAACGAACTTGCCTTCAACATAGCGGCTAGAGTGATAAACCTTATAAAAGCTATTAATTACCTCACAAGCTACATCTAAGTTATCTGTGATTGTATACATACTGGGATCTTCTGGACTAACTAAACCAGGTTCAACTAAATGAGTATGAACATAAGCTTCCCAAGCTTGCCAATAGTTCCCGCCTGGTCGATCAATTAATACCATAGGAACGGGACCATACTTACCAGTCTGGCAAAGTGTTAAGCATTCCATCGCTTCATCCTGAGTACCGAAGCCACCAGGAAAAAATGCGATCGCATCACTTTCTCGCAGAAAAAATAACTTCCGTGTAAAAAAATATTTAAAATCAATTAACTTCGGATCGTCCTTAATAAAAGGATTTGCCCCTTGCTCAAAAGGCAGTTCAATATTAAGACCAAAAGACTTTTCAGCGCCCGCCCCTTCATTACCTCCTTGCATAATGCCCCCGCCAGCGCCAGTCATTACCATAAAGCCTTGTTGGGTCACACGACGAGCAAAGTTTACAGCCATACGGTATTCTGGACTCTCTGAGGAAACCCGCGCACTCCCAAAAATCGTGATTTTGCGGACGTGCCGATAAGGATAAAATACATTAAATGCTCGCTCCATATCCTGCATCGCGGCACTGAGAATTTTCCAGTCTAGTCGGTCAATTTCTTGCTCTGAAAGCCTCAGCAATACTTCTAGCGATCGCTGTATCCATTTTCCATGCTTTAGGGTCGGTAGCTTCTCAACTAACTCAGCTAAATCCGTTTGCAGTGATTCAAGATCATTTGCAGCAGAAGATACCATAACTTTTAGTAATATAAGCGGGATTCTATTGTAGCGAGATTCTTGCTTCTCGATGCTCCCGTCGTTATGTATAGCAATACTGAAAGCTGATAGCTTGTTAAAAAGCGCCTTAGCACTAATGAGCCAAGACGCTGTACAACCAAGCTTAATTTAATTGGTAGTACTATCTGAAAAGTAGTTTTCTAATTTCCTCGAAACAAAACCGATGTCAAGTTAGTTGAGGTACTTTTCCAAAGTATTTGACAAGGTAGTTTTGGGAACAGCACCCACGACCATATCAACCCGTTGTCCACCTTTGAAAATCATCAGTGTAGGAATACTGCGGATACCGTACTGACTAGCAACGTTAGGATTTTCGTCTGTGTTGAGTTTGACTACCTTCACCTGACCGTCGTATTGCTGGGCGATTTCTTCCACCACAGGTGCAACCATTCTGCACGGGCCACACCAGGGAGCCCAAAAATCTACTAAAACGGGAATTTCACTTTCAAGTACTTCTTGCTTAAATGATGAGTCTGTAACTTGTGCGGCTGCTGACATCCCTAGAATTCCTTACATATAGTGTTTATAGTTTATAGGAAATTCTACCATAGCAAAAACAGGCATTTTCTATATATAAATGTATGTATTTAGACGTAAATTTAAACTTATATACACTATAATTTCCTATACCTCTTTTTGAGTTTCCAATAAGAAACCGCCCGAAACCAGTCCGGGCGGAGTGTGGTGTGAGGAGTGAACGGAAACTTGCGTCTCCGCTTCTTCTATTGTAAGCGACAGCTTTAGTTTTTCTAATGATTCCTAAGATAGGCTGTCAGATTTTTTGAAGTAGTATTTAACCAGTAATTCTACTTACCCATACCTAATTGCTGGGCTTTTTGGTAAACTTTTCCTTCTGTCAGCAAAGAGGGTGCAATTACTACTTCAACTTGCTGCATTTCTTTGATGTCTTTCGCTCCCAATGTTCCCATGCTAGTTTTGAGCGCCCCTAGCAAGTTATGAGTGCCATCATCAAGTTGCGCTGGTCCAACTAGGATTTGCTCTAGTGTACCAGTTGTACCAACGCGAATACGAGTACCACGAGGCAACACAGGGCTAGGAGTTGCCATTCCCCAGTGAAAACCGCGTCCTGGTGCTTCCTTGGCTCTAGCAAAAGGAGAACCAATCATTACACCGTCTGCACCGCAAGCAATACACTTACAAATATCACCACCAGTAATTAAACCACCATCAGCAATTACTGGAACATAATTGCCAGTTTCGTGAAAGTAGTCGTCACGGGCGGCGGCACAGTCAGCAACAGCAGTTGCTTGTGGTACACCTACACCCAATACACCACGAGATGTACAAGCTGCACCAGGTCCAATACCAACTAAAACAGCAGCAGCACCAGCTTTCATTAAGTTTAGAGCAACCTCGTAGGTGACGCAATTACCCAAAATCACAGGAATTGGCATATCCTGGCAGAATTGAGCCAAATCTAGTGGAGTTACTGAATCCGGCGAGAGGTGAGCCGTAGAAACCACTGTTGCTTGTATAAACAGCAAATCAGCACCAGCTTTGGCAATAACTTCGCCATACTTAGCTGCTGCCACAGGTGTCGCGCTAACGGCGGCAATACCACCTTGGTTCTTAATTTCCTGAATCCGTTGTTCAATCAGTTCTGGCTTGATTGGCTCTGCATATAGTTCTTGCATCAAGGGGACGTACTCGGAAGTGCCAACTGATGCAATCCTATCTAGGATTGGTTCTGGGTCAGCATAACGGGTTTGGATACCCTCCAAGTTGAGAACACCCATTGCTCCAAGTTGCGACAGGCGGACTGCCATCTTGACATCGACCACGCCATCCATCGCACTAGCAATAATGGGGATGTCTCTTTCTATACCACCAATACGCCAGCGAGTATCTGCCAAACTGGGGTCTAATGTCCGCTGTCCGGGGACTAATGCAATTTCATCGAATCCGTAAGCTCTGCGAGCCGTTTTACCCCGCCCAATTTGAATGTCCACTCTCGTTACCGTTTCCCAAGACTATTTAAGCTAGGGTATCAAATTGTAGCGGGTATCGGCACTTAAGTCAGGCGGAAGTAGAGGAACTTTTTTATCAGTCTAGCTGATATTTTTAACAAATAAAAGACAATAATAGATCGCAAATCAGTCTAACTGATGGTTAATTAGAAGATGCGATCGCATCTTCTAAACTTTAGTCATGCGGTAAGTGGTTGTAGACTAAAATCAATAAAAAACAACTTATCAGCACCGAGAGGGCAAATTATGGAGCTAATTTCAAGGCTTGCAACTATCGCACCTGCTGCGTTGAGGTTAGCACCATTTTTGGCTAATTTGGTAACAGCAAGAAATAATAGCACTCAAATGGGTGTATTAAATCTGGAACTGGAAGAAAAGCGACGACACACCCAGATAGAATTAGAGCAGTTACGAAATAACAATCAAAGCGCACTACAACGCCAGCAACTTGAGCAACAAAAAGAACTTCAACAACAATTAGCCGTCTATAACCGCGAGACGCAACTACAAATAGCAGCTTATCAAAGAGAAACCGCACTTCAGACGGCAGAAGTGCATAAACTTTTTGAAAATTGGCCGCTTATTTTAGTTCCATCGCAAATACTTAACTCCCATAGAAACCAGAAAAAACTACCACTCCGTATCTTTCTGTCTCCCCCAAAAGTACAGTATGACCGCTTTGTAAAAGATGCTCCAGATATGCCAGAAATTGAGCCAAGATTAGCGGGGGGATTAGGGGATTTTTTGGGACAATATTATGGGTTACACAGTAAGGAGCGACCGACAGAATTTTTAATTGGTGCGTGGGAAAGCAGACGCTTTCGCGGACAAGCGAGTATCAGAGCATTATTTGAAATGCTCAAATCCGAACCTACCTTAATTTTAGAATCAGAAATTGAGGGCGATTATCTCAATTTTAGAATTGGTTATTGGGGGTTAGGACAGGAGAATTATCACTATCACAATATTGCCCGATTACCTTATCGGGATATGTTATATGATTCTGCGAAAAATCGCGCATTGAAGTGGAAGGAAACGAGAGATAAATTATTGGCGTTGGGCAGAAAACAAGAAGAAGTCATCAAACTGGGTGGAGACAATGGGATTAATTTAAAAACCTTGGAAGATGAAGAAGAATTAAAATCTTTGGGAATTGATACGCGGGAGCTATCTTTTAATTATAAAATTAATAATCAAGATTTTGAAGCACTGATTCAGGTATTAATTAGCTGTCACTGTTTAGTGGTGGGATGGATAGCGGATATTCACCATTTGATTCATGCTGATACACCTCCTTTGTTACCGGAGTTGTTGCCACAATTAACTCAAAATGCGGTTGAACCTCAAGTTATTGAGTCAATTGTGCGGGGGTATCAAGCGGTTTATCAAGCTTTAGAAACAGAGCGACCAGATTGGGTTCCTGAATCGTCTTTGCAATTAGCTTTAAGTTTAGCGCATCTACCGGACAAATCTTGGGCAAAACAGCAGGTTTATTCCTCAATTCGAGCTTGGTTGCAACAGCGACAAGTGCAAGCAACGGAAGGAATGCAAGTAAGAGAGGCGATTTTATCGGTTTTGGTTGAAGAAGATCAAGCTTATCTGGAGAATTTAAAGGAATGTTTGACAGCAATAGGGGATAGTCAGGCGGTGGGAACAATTCAGTCACTTGAAGAGGAAAAACGCCAGCAAGAACAAGCTGTTGAACAAGCTAAAATTAAACATGAAAGCCATATTCCACAGAGCATAAAACCCTCTTCAACTCAAGGTAAAACAGGAAGTTGGATTAATGGTAAGTTCATCGAAGTTAAGCCGTCGGTTTCTCCACAGAGCATAAAACCCTCTTCAACTCAAGGTAAAACAGGAAGTTGGATTAATGGTAATTTCATCGAAGTTAAGCCAAAAACAATCTAGGTAGGAAATCTCTTTTACTAATAGGACTTAGCTATGTATGTGGGATTGACGCTCTTGAAACCCAACATTAGAAAAGGTTTGATGGGTAGATCGGTAGCGAAACCCATCCTACAAATAATTAAGCCTGATGATGAAGTCTACTGAGTTACCGTAGTTTACCCAAAAAGACTCCAAAACATTCTCAAGAGCGCAGGGAGATCCCTAGCACCAGTTACCGTAACGTAAATAAAAATAGTCCAAAAACTTCTTCTAGCCGTCGCGATCGCCCTAGCACCAGTATGTCGGTTAATTCTACTCACACTGGCGATCGCACGTGCTTAATAATTAGGATAGGATTAGCTTTAATATTTGCACTTTGATTCAATCTGAAACTCTAGAACTACTAGAATGGTCGCGCCTGTGCCAGCACTTAGCTACATTTGCAGCCACAAAGCTAGGTGTAGTAGCGGCACGTAATTTGGTGATTCCACCAACTCAGGCGGAAAGTCTCGGACTTTTAGCGCAAACTAAGGAAATTTACGAACTAGAAAATCGTCTGACTACTGGTTTATCTTTTGAAGGTATTCAAGATATTGGTGAGTCGATCCAACGGGCGGAACTTCAGGGTATTTTATCTGGAGAACAGTTATTAGCGATCGCCACTACTCTTGCTGGAATGCGGCGCTTGCGTCGGATGCTGGACGATCAAGAAAATATACCAGTATTAAAAGAACTGGTAGCTGATTTACGCACTTATCCAGAATTAGAACAAGAAATTCACCGTTGTATTGACGATCGCGGAGAAGTCGCAGACCGCGCTAGTGTGAAACTTGGTGGTATTCGTACCCAGCTTAAGGGATTAAGAGACAAGATTTATCAAGTATTGCAGGGTATTCTACAGCGACAAAGTAATGCTGTTGGGCAACAGTTAGTTACCCAAAGAGGCGATCGCTTTGTGATTCCTGTCAAAGCAACCCATAAAGAATCAATTCCTGGCATCGTCCACGATAGTTCTAGCAGTGGGGCGACATTATTTGTCGAACCGAATGCGATCGTCTCACTGGGAAATCAACTGCGACAACATCAGCGCCAAGAACAAGTAGAAATAGAAGCTGTTCTGCGGGCTTTAACAGAGCAGGTAGCAGCAGTTAAACCAGATTTAGAGAATTTACTAGCAGTAGCAACAACATTAGATCTAGCGACAGCTAGGGCGCGTTACAGCTTGTGGTTAGAAGCAAACCCCCCTAGATTTATCGAGCGTGAAACTGGAGAACAAATTGTTCTGCGTCAATTGCGCCATCCGCTTTTAGTATGGCAGCATCAACATGAGCAAGGTTCACCTGTCGTACCAGTTAGTTTAGTAATTCAGCCACAAACTCGCGTGGTGACAATTACAGGTCCTAATACTGGTGGTAAAACAGTCACATTAAAAACCCTTGCTTTAGCAGCATTAATGGCAAAAGTAGGTTTATTTGTACCTGCGCGGGAACCTGTAGAACTACCTTGGTTTGATTTAGTACTAGCTGATATTGGTGATGAGCAATCTTTAGAGCAAAGCTTATCAACATTCTCTGGTCATATTCGCCGAATTAGTCGAATTATTGAGGCAATTAGTACTGAGAAAGCAGAGGAAATTAACCCCTCTCCCCTCTCCCCTCCCTCCTCCCTTGTCTTACTCGACGAAGTAGGAGCAGGAACCGATCCAGCCGAGGGCAGTGCATTGGCGATCGCACTACTCCAATACTTAGCAGATCATGCCCTGTTAACACTTGCCAGCACCCACTACGGCGAACTTAAAGCCCTGAAATATGAGGATGAACGGTTTGAAAATGCCTCGGTAGAATTTAACGAAGATACACTTAGCCCTACTTACCGACTGCTTTGGGGTATTCCAGGTAGATCTAATGCCTTGACAATTGCTAAACGATTGGGTCTTAAGTCAGAGATTATTGACAATGCCCAAGAAAAAGTTGGCGATGCTTCAGAAGAAATCAACCAAGTAATTTCTGGTTTAGAAGCTCAACGCCGTAACCAAGAAACTAACGCCCAGGAAGCAGCAAAACTGCTAAAACAGGCAGAGCGTTTGCATCAAGAGGTAACAAAAAAAGCATCAGCATTGCAGGAAAGAGAACGAGAATTACGCCAGCACCAGGAAAAAATGGTACAGGAAGCGATCGCCGAAGCTAAAGGTGAAATTGCTCAGGTAATTCGTAAATTGCAGCAAGGGCCATTGACTGCCCAAAGAGCGCAGAGAGCAACAGGTGCATTGAATGACATTGCGGAAAACCGCTTACCTGAAACACCGTTAGCTAAACCGAAACCAGGATTTAAACCACAAATAGGCGATCGCGTGCGGATTCCTCGCCTTGGGCAAACTGCTGAAGTTCTTAGTGAGCCTAATGATAATGGCGAATTAAACGTTCGCTTTGGGATAATGAAAATGGCAGTATCTT
>JBARVL010000329.1:0-5360 GCA_049646245.1 Crinalium sp.
GATGGACAAGCGAGAGTTGTAGTTACTGCTGATGGTGGTTGGCGCAAAGATGCGATCGTACCTTTAAAAACGCAAGTAGATAAAGCTTTAGCTGATGGTCACGCACCCAGCGTAGAAAGCGTTGTAGTTGTACGTCGCACCGAACAAGATGTTGATATGCAACCAGGACGCGATTACTGGTGGCATGAAATTAATCAAGGTGTATCAGCAGATTGTCCCGCAGAACCGATGGATAGTGAGGATCTGCTGTTTGTCTTATATACATCTGGTAGTACTGGCAAACCTAAAGGTGTTGTTCATACCACTGGCGGTTACAACCTTTATACCCACATGACTACCAAGTGGATATTTGACCTTCAGGAAAACGATGTTTACTGGTGTACTGCTGATGTTGGTTGGATTACCGGACATAGTTATGTTGTCTATGGCCCCTTATCCAACGGTGCGACAACATTAATGTATGAAGGTGCGCCCCGCGCTTCTAATCCTGGTTGTTTCTGGGATGTAATTGAAAAGCATGGTGTAACTATTCTTTATACTGCCCCTACTGCAATTCGGGCGTTTATCAAAATGGGTGAAGAATTACCCAATGCTAGAAACTTATCTTCTCTGAGATTACTAGGAACTGTCGGCGAACCGATTAATCCCGAAGCTTGGATGTGGTATCACCGTGTAATTGGTGGTGAACGTTGTCCAATTGTAGATACTTGGTGGCAAACTGAAACAGGCGGAATTATGATTACGCCGTTACCAGGGGCAATTCCGACTAAACCTGGTTCTGCGACTTTACCTTTCCCTGGAATTTTAGCTGATGTTGTGGATTTAGACGGTAATTCAGTACCAGCTAATGAGGGCGGTTATTTAGCTGTGAAATATCCTTGGCCTGGGATGATGCGGACATTATATGGCGATCGCGATCGCTTTCGTCGCACATATTGGGAGCATATTCCACCCAAAGATGGACAATATATCTACTTTGCGGGGGATGGCGCACGCCAAGATGAAGATGGTTATTTCTGGGTAATGGGGCGTGTGGATGATGTGATTAACGTTGCGGGACACCGTTTGGGGACAATGGAAGTTGAATCCGCGTTGGTTTCTCACCCCGCAGTTGCAGAAGCGGCGGTTGTCGGAAAACCGGATGAACTCAAAGGGGAAGATATTGTTGCTTTTGTCACCTTAGAAGGTAGCTATAACGCTAGTGAGGAATTGAGTAAGGAACTCAAGCAGCACGTTGTTAAGGAGATAGGTGCGATCGCCCGTCCTGGTGATATCCGTTTTACTGATGCGTTACCGAAAACGCGATCGGGTAAAATTATGCGGCGGTTGTTGCGAAATGTTGCATCGGGGCAAGAGGTTTCTGGTGATACTTCCACTTTAGAAGATCGGGGCGTGTTGGATAAGTTGCGCGATGGTGCGTAGTCTGTTTTTTTAACACAGAGGTTCTCAAGATTAAAGTGGGTAGGGTGCGTTATGCTTCGCTAACGCACCCTACAGATAGAAGCTTGGCGTAAGTCCTGTAAAATATGCTTATTTTGTCAGCTTATTTTAAATTTATAGCTAGAATTATGTCCTTACAACCAGATCAGCGCACTAAGTTAGATGACAGTGACGATTCACTGTTTTACTCCTCGCCACGCTTTGTAACTCACGTAGATGAGGGTTTTATCCAACAGTTGACGGATCTCTATCGCGATCGCCTCAAGCCTAACACCCGTATTTTCGATATGATGAGTAGCTGGGTTTCTCACCTACCAGAAGAAATAAAATTTGCCCACGTTGAAGGGCATGGTTTAAATGCTGAAGAATTAGCGCGTAATCCTCAGCTAAATCATTACTTTGTGCAAAATCTCAACGAAAACCCTAAGTTACCTCTACAAGATCAAAGTTTTGATGCTGTTGTCAACACCGTTTCAGTACAGTACTTGCAATACCCAGAAGCAGTGTTTTCAGAAATTCATCGGATTCTTAAACCTGGTGGTGTAGCAATTTTCAGCTTTTCCAACCGGATGTTTTATCAAAAAGCCATTCAATCGTGGCGCGAGGGTTCAGAAGCTAGTCGCGTTGAACTTGTCAAAAGTTACTTCCAATCAGTATCAGGATTCAGCACACCAGAGGTAATAGCCCGCAAGTCTGGCACACCTAACTTTCTAACTTGGCTAGGCGCTAGTGGCGGCGATCCTTTTTATGCGGTAATTAGTTACCGTCAATCAAATGTAGAGACGCGAAATTTCGCGTCTCTACAATAGACCTCGTAGCTTTGCGTTACTTAACTTAATTCTAAACTTTTGTCAAGAGTCTATGACTTTTTGGCTGATAAGACTTATCCTCAAAAGTACATAGTAGATTTGATCTCAAATTTTAGGTGAGATCAACCTAGCTAAGGAAGGGTTTGTAGGACAGATTTTTGCAACCCCAGTTTATTGCTCTTTCATTGCATATTTAAAGGAGATTTAAGATTATGGTACAGGATTCCGCAGCCCGATTTTTTAAAGCTGTACAACACGATCAAGCATTACAGCAAAACTTCAAAGCTATTACAGATCCAAACGCCTTTGTTGAGATGGCTGGACAGCGTGGCTATAATTTTACAGTGGAAGAACTAGAAGCAGCGATCGGCAAGCTATCTCCCGAAGAGATGGCGGCTGTTATCAATCCAGGTGTGGGACCAAGACGGCATTTATTACCCAGATAAATTGTCAGCTACCGCAGTTATCAATTAGCTGTTTTCAGTAATCACTAATTACTGATTAGTGATTTTTATTTTACATAACAGCAAATGCCTGATATAGCAACCGCCAAGGCTGTTTGGACTTTCATAAATTTTGAAAGCCTTGGAAAGATTGCTGCGTCATTAAAGCTGACGGCTGATAGCTGACGGCTGACCGCTATAACTGAATGCTTAACTCAACTTACGCATTTTGATCTATTTGGGCTAAAATCTGTTGGATGCGATCGCACAAATCCTCATGGCAATGACCGTTGCTGGCAATCAAGCAACCCCATTGATTCACATCGCCTTGGTTATATTTTAATGGCTGACCATCTACATGGGTAAATTTACCACCAGCTTCGGTCAAAATTAATTCAGGTGCTGCCATATCCCAGTCTTTGGGTGCAGACTTACCAGAAATTGAAATATAGATATCTGCTTTTTGCTCTACAATTGTGGCAACTTTACAGCCGACACTCCCAACAGCACGCTGATTTTGGCAAGGTAGTTGTTGTAATAGCTGGTTGAAGCGTTGATCTCGATGGGTGCGGCTAACTACTACAGTTAAATCTACTAGAGAATTGCGATCGGATACTTGTACTTGAGTTGTAGAACCGTCGCGAGTTTCTTCAAAAGTGCCACCATTTTTGATCGCGTAAAACAATTTTTTCGCTTCAGGCCATGCAACTACTGCTAAAACTGGTCTACCAAGATGTACTAACGCAATGTGAATAGCATATTCACCAGTTTTGTCGATAAAATCTCTTGTACCATCAAGTGGGTCAATTATCCATACCCAAGAGTTATCTATAGGTAGCGATGTCTGAGATTGATATGTTTCTTCCGTTAAATAACCAAAGTCTTCGACACCTAAAGACGCTTGTAATTTTTCTACAATGTAACTGTTGACAGCGATATCAGCCGCCGTGACAGGTCCACCTGTCTTTTCTTGTATATCCAGCTTACCTGTGCTTGGTTCACCGCGATAGTAAGACCGGAGAATATCTGATGCACCCCAACCGATAGCACGAGCGATCGCACTAATCTCATCTAAGCCCTCGTACCTTTCTTCACCTAAATACTTTAATTCACCCACACTATGCTTCCTTAAATTGCGACAACCGAGTTAATGCCACTCCATCCTGGAACAAATTAAACATCATTTACGTCTAGCTATAGATTTGGTGATTTGGAACTCAACCAATTCATATTTTCTTAATGATTCATCAATCTTTTGTATTCTATATCACATGGGCATACTATACCCGAAAAAATTTTCAACATTAAATTACTAAATTTTTGAAATTAGTATAAAATACAATTTAGCCCAATAAAATTTGAGCTAAAAATTTTAAATCCTATGTTAGCTTAAAAAATCAAAGCCAAATCCACAAATTTTTCCCCAACAAACATAGAGGTGCATAAATCAGGAAAACTTTTGGTTAACATAAGTAAATTTAATTTTTTTAAATATAATTACTATAAAAAGTGATATGTTTATGATTTTTACATAAATTATTAAAATCATTTCATAGTTTTCCGGACAAACAATCCTTGATCTGAATCTTGGATTAGTCAATGCAAAATTTTTCCCCCTGTCTCAAATCGAGTTAATTAGGTACAAAATACACAAATTTGCCTGTTTGTTTGTCGTTTTTTAGTTGAAGGTGGTAGATGCTTCAAACTCCTTGAAAATTTGATTAAATCTGCAAGTAATTTAGAGATGGTTAACATTATGACTTATGAAGTAGTAAATGACTTAGCTACCAAGTTGCAAACTGTACCTGTTGCACTATCTAGAAAACATAAACGCTTGGTACTAATTTTAATAGATTTAACCTTATTTGTAGTATCTATATACAGTGCTTATGGATTTCGTTTGGGATTTGGATCAGTACATAGCATAATTTGGGATTCCTCGTGGTTAATTAGTTTACTGATTTTAATTAAAATCAGTGTCTTTATCGGGATGGGTATCTACCGCCGAGTTTTACGTTATACAGGTACAGAATTTATCTTGATGGCTATTAAAGCAGTGCTAATTAGCTCTAGCACTTTAGTAGTATTAGCTTATTTGATTCAATCTAAACAACTACCACGCTCAGTTTTGCTCAACGATGCGTTGTTAACTTTGCTATTCGTAGTTGGCGCTAGACTATGGATGCGCTCAATAGTCTATAATTTGAGTTTTTTAGCGAATTCAAGTAAGTCTAAGGAAAGAATCATCATTTACGGTGCAGGAACAACAGGTTCTCAACTAGCACAAACCTTGGCTCAAAACCATGAATATAAGTTAATAGCTTTTGTGGATGACAACCGCAATTTACATCACCACGTAGTTCAAGGACTGACAGTCTACTCTCCAGAATTATTACCTCAACTGGTGGAACATAAGGATTGTTCCACCATTTTATTGGCAATGCCATCTATAGACGGTCACAGAAAACAACAAATATTAAATTCCTTGCAATCTTTAAATGTGCAGGTAAAAACAGTACCAAGTATTTCTGAAATTTTGTCAGGGAATGTATCTATTAGTAAAATTCGTAACGTTGATATTGCCGATCTTTTAGGTAGAGAACAAGTTGCACCTAATCAAGAATTGCTGCAAATGGATGTTACTGGTAAAACAGTGCTAGTCACAGGT
>JBARVL010000330.1:0-6267 GCA_049646245.1 Crinalium sp.
TTATTTATGGTTCAAAACTACCGCATTACCCTTTTACCTGGCGATGGCATTGGTCCTGAAATTATGGCAGTTGCGGTAGATGTACTCAAAGTTGTCGGCAAACAACTCGATTTAAGCTTTGAATTTCAGGAAGCTTTAATTGGTGGTGCTGCGATTGATGCTACTGGATCACCTTTACCTGCTGCAACTTTAGATATATGTCGTAACAGTGATGCTGTGTTGTTAGCTGCAATAGGCGGTTACAAGTGGGACTCTCTACCACGTAATTTACGCCCAGAAACAGGTTTACTAGGATTAAGATCTGGACTAGGTTTATTTGCTAATCTACGACCAGCAAAAATTTTACCTCAACTAATTGATGCTTCGAGTTTAAAGCGAGAAGTAGTTGAGGGGGTAGATATTATGGTAGTGAGAGAACTCACAGGTGGTGTATACTTCGGGGAACCCAAGGGCATTTTTACGACGGAAACGGGTGAAAAGCGGGGGGTGAATACGATGGCTTATACTGAATCAGAGATTGACCGAATTGGACGGGTGGCGTTTGAAACTGCTCAAAAACGTGGCGGGAAAGTTTGTTCGGTAGATAAGGCTAATGTGTTGGAAGTTTCACAACTATGGCGCGATCGCATTACGGCTCTAGCTGCTGATTATTCTAATATTGAACTATCCCATATGTATGTGGATAACGCGGCTATGCAATTAGTACGTTGTCCGAAACAGTTTGACACAATTTTAACTAGCAATTTGTTTGGTGATATTCTTTCTGATGCTGCTGCTATGCTCACGGGTAGTATTGGAATGTTACCTTCTGCTAGTTTAGGTGCAAGTGGCGCAGGAGTATTTGAACCTGTTCATGGTTCTGCACCAGATATCGCTGGTCAAGATAAGGCAAACCCCTTGGCACAAGTTCTGAGTGCAGCGATGATGTTGCGTTATGGATTAAACGAACCTGTAGCAGCAGATAAAATTGAGCAAGCAGTGTTGAAAGTTTTAGACCAAGGCGATCGCACTGGCGATATTATGTCTCTTGGTATGAACCTTTTAGGTTGCCGTGCAATGGGTGATTCCTTAATTCAGGCATTGGAACAACATTGACATCCACCTCGTCGATTCACTTTGCGGGGATTCCAATCTCTCCAAACAGACTTAACTGAATGAATTCTTGGTGGGTTGACGCATCACTGGAAACTGCTGACTTTACACCAGTCTTACACTTCCTCCGTCGTCCGTTTTTCGTCTCGATATGCCCTACCGCGACGTTTAAAATGTTAGTCGAAGCGTTAATATCTCGATCATGCAAAGTATTACAAAAAAGGCAAGTCCACTCTCTAACTGAAAGTTCCTTTTTTCCACCCTTTTCACCACAGCATGAACATTTTTGAGATGTTGCTTCCCATCGGTTAATTATCCGTAAATCTCTCCCGTATTTTTCAGATTTAGCCTCAAGCATAGTTCTAAAACTACGCCAACCTAAATCTGAAATAGCGCGAGACAATTTACGGTTTTTTACCATTCCACTAACGTTTAAGTCTTCTAAAGCTATCGTTTGATTCTCACGAATAACTTTAGTTGATAATTTATGAAGAAAATCCTTTCGGGTATCAGAGATTTTCGCGTGTAATTTCCCTACCTTTTTACGTGCTACCTCATGTCTTTTACTACCTTTAACTGTCCGAGAAAACTTACGCTGTAATCTGTTTAACTTCTTGAGTTTTTTCTTTAATGGTTTAGGCGCTTTGACTTTATCACCATTACTGAATGTAGCAAAATCAATGATACCTAAATCAATACCTATAGCATTACCGTTATCTGGTAAATTTTCAAGATTAATTTCAACTACAAAACTTAAAAACTATCTATCCGCAGCATCTTTGATGACAGTAACAGATGATGGTTCCGACGGTAATGGACGACTCCACACAATGTCTAAATCACCTATTTTAGGTAAATAGACAGTATGCTGATTGATTTTAAATCCATTACTTGTAAACTTAGCAGACTGTTTAGACTTCCGTTTCTTAAACTTAGGCGGACGTATTTTTTTACCTTTCCTTTCCCCTTTACAAGATTTGAAGAAGTTTTGATAAGCTTGGTCTAAATCTCTTAAACTCTGTTGCAAGGGAATTGATGAAACTTCACCTAACCAGATTTTTTCTTCCGTCTTTTTAAGTTGAGTAAGTCGGCTAGAAAGTTCTGTGCTATTTGGTTTCTTCTCACCATTCTTATACTTTTCTTGACAATAAGCTAAGGCATCATTAAAAACTACTCTTACACAACCGAATAATTGAGCCAAGTGCTTTTTTTGTTGGTTTGTAGGATAAATTCTATGTTGATGCCTTGCTTTCATGCGCTATACTAAATGGATCTGTAATATTATTTTAACTAGGTCAGTCTAAGATCCCTTCGGGACGCTGCGCGAACGCACGTAGCCTAAGCGGAGTGCGTAGGTAGTTCATTTCACTTGCCGTAACGGCACAGGTAGATTAAAGTCTAGCTTAAACGTTGAGGATAGGGATCGGGTGTACACATCACAGCAACGGCTACAAAATCAAACAGAGAGAATAGATATACCTGTGTTACTAGACCCTGGTCTACTTCGAGCAGCTAGACAAATCTATCGCAATTATTATGAAGTCCATCCCGATATGCCGCGCCAACCCCAAGGAGTGGCAATTAATAAATTTAACCATCGGGGAAAGGTAATTTTTTCAGCAAGACCGATTTTATTACCAGAGGAATGTTTTGTGCCGTTGAGCCAAATTAATTCTGACTATTAGCTAAGTAGCTTGAAGGCTGCTAATCGGTCATCGGTCATTGGTCATTGTTAATTGTTAATTGCTAATTGTTAATTGCTAATTGTTAATTGCTAATTGTTAATTGTTAATTGTTAATTGTTAATTGTTAAATGGATACAATTTTTACTGCTATAACATATTTAACTGTTGTAGCATTGGGTGCGTGTATTGGTAGTTTTCTTAACGTTGTAGTTTACCGCATACCAGCAGGTATATCACTTGTTTTGCCACCTTCACGCTGTCCCCATTGCCTCCACAAACTCGGAAAAACGGAAAATGTCCCGATTTTAGGTTGGTTATGGTTAAAAGGGCGTTGTCGCCACTGTAGAAGCCCTATATCAATGCGATATCCCCTAGTTGAAGCAGCAACAGGTTTAGTGTTTTTGCTAGTTTTCTTGCTGTATGATATATCGCTACAAACTTTAGGTTACTGGGCTTTTTTGAGTTGGCTAATAGCTCTTGCTCTGATTGACTTTGATACGATGACTTTACCTAATCCTCTCACACAATCGGGATTAGTTGCTGGTTTAGCATTTCAAATTACAACAGGTTTATTACCTATATTTCAATCAGGAGTAGCAATTAATCATTTGTTTAATGGTATTGCTGGTGCAGTACTAGGTTTATGGTTAGTTGACTCGATTCGGATTGTGGGGTCAATAGTTTTTGGGCAAGAAGCAATGGGAGGCGGAGATCCCAAGTTAGCAGCTATGATGGGAGGTTGGTTAGGTTGGCAGTATTTGCCAATGGCGATTATCTTAGCTTGTGGTGCTGGAGTATTTATAGGTTTAGCTGGGCGTTTAGTGGGTAGACTTCAACCCCTGCAAAAAATCGTATTTGGTCCGTTTTTAGCACTCGGCGCGGCGCTAACTGTTTTTTGGGGTGAGCCGATACTCTCAGCTTATAGAGAGTTTCTAATTAGTTCAAATAATACTGTTTTGCTCTCCTTTCTGTTGGCTGTACTGCTATTGATGTTGATAGTTATGAGATATTTAAAATATAAAAATTCTCTTAGTTAATAGTGGTTCTGTTGAAAATGCGCGATCGCACTTTATAGCCTATCCTTTTTGCTGTTAGTTTACTTTCAAACAAACGATGGTTGATTTCAGCCAATTGTAAACTTTTATGTTATGTTATGCCTGAAATATCGTAGCCAATTACTATATTTTTAGGATAAAGCCAGATGGACGATTCCAAACTGGGAAATCCGTGCTTATTTACAGAAAATCACCGGATTTGATGTCATCGAGATCAAAAAAACCCTATTGGTGATTTTTGCTCTCTTGTCTCTTGCCCCAAAGATCGCGATCGAATACTATATTTTTAGGATAAAGCCAGATGGACGATTCCAAACTGGGAAATCCGTGCTTATTTCAGGACAATCAGCACTTAGTCTTTGATTAGATTAAAGAATCGGTTGGTAGGGCTTTCAGCTTTTTTCCTATAATTAAAACCGCAGGGAGCGGGGATAAATAGCGTTTTAACTTTTTTTTGCCGTGAAATTATTTCCTCACTGTTCAAAAAGCTAATCGGCTAACGCGCAAATAAGCTTGTACATTTTTAACTCTTGAAAAAAATTATCAAACCATCCCTCCTCCCTCCTCCCTCCCCCCTCCTCTCCCCTCCCTTCTCCCCCCTCCCCCGAAAACAGACAACGCACGAAACACAAAAGCTTAGTTGAATTAACATGGCTCACTCGCGGTTGCAGAAACTGGCGTATTATTTGCGCCCCCATTGGGGAAAATCACTACAAGGCATTTTGGCACTATTAGTTGTCAATGCTGTTGGTGTATACATTCCCTTGTTGATTAGAGACGGCATTGATAAGTTAAGGGTAGCGTTGAGCTTTGCCCAAATCAGGGACTTAGTGCTGCTAATTCTAGTCTTAAGTTCTTTGATGTGGGTGTTTCGCATGGCATCGCGCATCCTGCTTTTTGGGGTAGGACGGCAGGTAGAGTTTGATCTTAAGCAGAAAATTTTTCAGCATTTGCTGAAACTAGAGCCATCTTATTTTTCTTCTAATACTGCTGGTGATTTAATTAGCCGAGCAACGAGTGATGTTGAAAACATCCGACGTTTACTGGGATTTGCGGTTCTAAGTTTGGCAAATACAGTGTTTGCCTACGGTTTAACCTTGCCAGTAATGCTGTCGATTAATATAAATCTGACTTTGCTGGCACTAGCGGTTTATCCGTTAATGCTGATCATTGTGCAGCTATTTAGCACAAAATTGCGTACTAAACAGCAATTGCTACAGGAAGAACTTTCTAATTTAAGTGAGCTAATTCAGGAGGATATGAGTGGTATATCCCTGATCAAAATTTATGCTCAAGAGGAAAATGAACGCCGTGCCTTTGGTAAACTTAACCAGCAACTATTCAAGGCAAACTTAGGACTAGCGCAAATTCGTAATACCTTATTTCCCGTAATTCAGGGGTTATCGTATCTTAGCTTACTGATATTGCTGTGGGTTGGAACAAAAGCGATCGCACGTGGTGAAATTAGTATTGGTGATTTTGTTGCTTTAATTCTGTTTGCAGAACGTTTAGTTTTCCCCACCGCACTATTAGGATTTACGATTACAGCTTACCAACAGGGTGAAGTCAGTATTGACAGGGTTGAATCAATTGTCATGGTTAAGCCTCAGATTCAAGATACTGCTGAATCAATTAGCCTGCCAAAACCAGTTAAAGGTCAAATTCTCGCTCGTCATCTAAGTTTTACCTATCCAGGTGCGACTAAAGCAGCACTTAACGATCTCAATTTTACAATAGATGCTGGTGAAACTGTGGCAATTGTAGGACCAATTGGTTGTGGTAAATCAACCCTTGCTAATACTTTACCTCGGTTACTAGATATCGAGCGAGGACAGTTGTTTTTAGATGGGTATGATATTACACAAGTAACATTAGAAGATTTGCGGGGTGCGATCGCATACGTTCCTCAAGATAGTTTTCTCTTCAGCACCATTATCAAAAACAACATCCGCTACGGTGATCCCCAAAGCGAACAAAAAGAGGTAGAATATGTTGCTCAACAAGCACAGATTCACTCAGAAATTCTTAACTTTCCCCAGCAGTATGAAACCATTGTGGGAGAAAGAGGAATTACTCTCTCTGGTGGACAAAGACAACGCACATCTTTAGCAAGAGCATTACTTGTTGATGCACCAGTACTAATTTTAGATGATGCCCTTTCTAGTGTGGATAATCAAACTGCTACAGACATTCTGAAAAATCTTTCCCAAGGTGTTAAACGCAAAACTGTCATTTTTATATCCCATCAATTATCTGCTGCTGCTAGTGCTGACAGAATTTTTGTGATGGATGAAGGGGAAATTGTCCAAACTGGTACTCATACAGAACTTTTACAACAATCTGGGCTTTATCGTTCACTTTGGAATCAGCATCAGTTGGAGGAATTGTTGCATTAAGGGAAGGGAGGAGAGAGGGGCAGAGGGGCAGAGGGGCAG
>JBARVL010000331.1:0-12227 GCA_049646245.1 Crinalium sp.
GCCGGATGGCAGAATGTTTCCGGTGACAGATAATTCAGAAACGATTGTAAATTGTTTAATTGAAACGGCTAAAGCAGTTGGAGTAAAAATTCGGACGGGGATACCTGTGATTTCAATTTTGCACCAACCCTCGGTTTCATCCACCGCGCCAACGGAAAAGGAATTTGAGATTAAGTTGAAGTCGGAAGAAATTTTAAGATGCGATCGCCTACTCCTTAGCACTGGTAGTAACCCTCAAGGGTATCGCTGGGCAAAAGATTTAGGTCATACGATTGAACCATCTGTTCCCTCTTTATTTACTTTTAATATTGACGACCCCCGTTTGCAAGATTTAGCTGGTGTCAGCGTCGAATCAGCGCGAGTGTTATTACCTGCTGCGAAACCTGTACTAGAACAAACTGGTGCTTTGTTGATTACTCATTGGGGTTTAAGTGGTCCTGCTGCCCTGAAACTCTCCGCTTGGGGTGCGAGATTCTTACACGATCGCGATTATCAAACACCGTTAGTAATTAATTGGCTTCCCCAGTACAATCCAGAAAGTTTGCGATCTATGTTGCTGGCAGTTAAGTCACAGTTACCGCAACGCAATATTTCGGCTAATTGTCCAGTTCCTATCCCCCGCCGCCTTTGGCAAAGTTTGATTACGGCTGTTGGTATTGGTGCAGAAGATAGATGGGCTGGGTTATCAAATAAAACTTTAAATCAACTGATCCAAGAACTAAATCAAGGTCAATTTTTGATTAAGGGTAAGGGAGTATTTAAGGAAGAATTTGTGACTTGTGGCGGGGTGAAGCTGAAGGAAGTAGATTTCAAGACTATGGAAAGCCGTTGCTGTCCAGGGCTTTATTTTGCGGGAGAAATTTTAGATATTGATGGAGTTACCGGAGGATTTAACTTTCAAAGTGCTTGGACAACAGCTTGGTTAGCGGGTCAAGCGATGGGTGTTGGTAATTAGTGATTGGGCAGGGGTGATTCTGAATCTCGTCATCTCGTTCCCAGGTTCAACCTGGGAACAATATACAGGAGGCTCTGCCTCACAATTAATTTAAGTTTTATATTTTTAAGGTGGAGCTACTTATATACCGCAATGAAATTTAGTGAAATTGTACAAAAACTTGATCTTGCTGTTGCCAATAGTCTGACATCTCAACCAGATATTGATCCTGATATTTCAGGCGTAGCACCAATTGATATTGCTGAATCAGGAACTATAAGCTATATAGAAGGCGGAAAATTTGCTTCTCTGGTGGGAAAAACATCTGCCAGTGCTTTAATTTTGCCCAAGGATGAGGCGTTACAAGCACAAGCTAGTGAACGCGGTATTGCTTGGGTAGTAGGATCAGATCCACGTTTGTTGTTTGCTAGTGCGATCGCACTTTTCTATCAACCTTTCCATCCAACTCCAGAAATACACCCAACTGCGGTAATTCATCCTACTGCCGAAATCGGTAATGATGTTTACATTGGCGCTCATGTGGTGATTCAAGCAGGGGTTAAAATTGGTAATAGCGTGTGTATTCACCCCAATGTAGTAATTTATCCAGATGTGCAAATAGGCGATCGCACTATCTTACACGCCAATTGCACTATCCACGAACGCACGCAAATAGGCGTAGGTTGTGTGATTCATAGCGGTGCTGTTATTGGTGCTGAAGGTTTTGGTTTTGTACCCACACCTGAAGGTTGGTTCAAAATGGAGCAATCTGGCTACACTGTGTTAGAAGATGGGGTGGAAGTTGGTTGTAATAGTACTATTGATCGTCCATCTGTAGGAGATACGCGAGTTGGGCGTAATACAAAAATTGATAACTTAGTACATATTGGTCACGGATGCCAAATTGGACAAAACTGTGCCTTAGCTGGACAAGTTGGGATGGCGGGTGGTGTGAAAGTTGGCAATCAAGTATTGTTGGCGGGGCAAGTTGGGATAGCGAATCAGGCATATATTGGAGATGGTGCGATCGCTACTGCTAAAGCTGGTATCCATAGTGACATTGAACCTGGGGCAATAGTATCTGGCGTTCCTGCCATTCCCCACAAAGTATTTGTCAAGGCAGCCGCTATTTATAGTCGCCTGCCTGAAATTTATCAAACCCTCAGAAAATTGCAGCGAAATAGCCATTAACAATTAACAATTAACAATCACCAATTACCAAAATTAATCTTCCTTGGGCATCCTCACATCTACAACTCCTTCCGAAGTAAGGAATACATTTCCACCTAGTCCCCGAATACGGCTAATGGCAATCCTGCGAGTGCGATCGTCAGGTGCATTTGTTAACACCATTAACCAAGCCTGTGCTTGCGCTTGTTTGCTGTTAGGATTACGGGCAATAAAATTAGCTGTTTTACGAGAGGCTGCTGCTACTTGCTGACTTTCCTGGTTGGGGAAAACACTTGCCCAATTTGCGGCTGTTTCAAAAGATTGCTTGGCTGCTTTGGGATTGCCTAAAAATAGTAGCTCATCAATTCCCTTTTGTCGCCAAATGTAATAAGCTTTGGGTGCTATTGCAGGAGAAAGTGACTTTAACCCTTGAGCCATCAATTTTACAGATTTTTCTGGTTGTGCCGCATATATAGAACTACTGGTAGATAGAAAATAATAAGCATCTAAAAACTTGGGGTCGTGAGGTATAATTACTTCAAAATATTCTGGGCTAATACCATACCCGGTTACTTGACGAGCCGGATCATCACCAAAATATTGCAGGAAATTGAGTAAAGTCCAATCTGCTAGCAGATTATTAAAACCAAATGTAGGTAGTTTGCTGAGAACATTTAAATTTCTTTTGTCTAATTCTACTTGTTTGTTTAACTCGGCTGTTGAACCTAGAGCAGAACTATTTTTGATGGTTTTTAATTGAGATGACTGTAGGCTACTAACTGTCAAAATCGCTAAACTGGCTACAAGGACAGTGGCAAGCGGTTGATAAAGTTGTTGACGAACCTGGGGAAGCTTAGACATAACGCATACTATTAATCATAAAATTATAATAAAGCGATCGCTTTTAGGAAATCATTGGGTAAGTTAAAAATAGTTAACCGGATGAGGGCTGAGGTGATGTTGTTACATAAATTTACCTAAACTAGATTCTATAGCTATTCTGATGATTTTTTTTACATTGAACTTCTTGGATATGGCAATATCAAGAATTTTTCATTTATAGGGGTATAATCTGACTAGGCAATGGTTTCATGGATTAATTTTAGGTAATTAAGCCTGATATTAAACGGAAGAACCGAACTTGCTACGAAATTTTGGTAAATTAAATATAGCTTTTCCACAGAGGAACACGGGAACGCGGGAGCCACGTATTTTCAAATCGTGGAGGAAGCGGACACGGGCGAATTTATTCGCAGTCAATATTTCTTGCCCAATTCTCAATCAATTCACTTGCACTAATACCTTTTTGGGCTGACAGTAATTTTATCTTACTCCAAGCTGTAGGCGTTAAAAGCACAGTTCTTTTAGTCTTAACTTCATCATGTAAAACGGGTACATTACAACACCTTTTCTTAGTGTTCATTATCAGATGCGCGGTGTATACTGTGCATAATACGCATAAATATTGTGGGTGGCAAGCAGTGCAAGTTAGGTGGAACTTTAAGTTAAAACCCAATCAGATTCAGGCAATCAAAATGTCTGAGTGGTTGATAACCTTGAGAAAACACCGTAATTATGCTTTGCGTGAAAGAGAAACTGGATTTAATACCAATAACCAAAATGCAGATACTCCTATTAGTTATGCTTGGGGTGCCTTCTGTGACAAGACATCAAAAATTGAGTATGGCGCAAGTTGTCCTCTAACTTGTCCCGTTCTAAAACATGGTGTTATTCCATCGGATTTATTCATAGCTCTGAAAAATAGTAAGGGTGTAGTTAAATGGGATAATCCTTCTGGGATACAGATGAAAGTAACGACACAGTTACGACAGAAATTTCCCAACTTTGGTGAGATTAATTCCGATGTTTTACAGCGTAATATTGCCAAACTAGATACAGCGTTTAGCAATTTTTGGAAGAAGGGGAGAGGATATCCTAAGTATCTACGCAAGTTAGATAGTTTTGAGTACAAACCAGGTCAAGTTAAATTAATTAACTTTGTAAATAGTTATGCAACTGTATATCTTCCTGGTATTGGCAACATCAAAATATTTAACAGCAGAGACTTAACCTTAATTAAAGAAATTAGAACCTGCACTGTTAAACGTTGTGCCGATAATTGGTATATTTCGATGTTGGTAGAAATACCAGGGGAACTACCAGACAAAGCGCCAGAAATTAAATCAGTTGTCGGTATTGATGTCGGTGTCAATAAGCTAGTTGCCTTGTCTGATGGTAGCTTTATCAAGAACATTAGAGTTACTACTAATCCTAGAACTGCTCGGCGGTTGGCGATGCGTCAACGTGCAGCTAGTCGTAAAGTTGACGGTTCTAAGAACAAAACTAAGGCTTACCAAAAGTTAGCTAAGATACAGCATAAACTGTCTCAAAAACGGGACGGTTATAATTGGCAAGCTGCAAGTAAGATTGTTAAAACTGCCGATGCTGTTGGACGTGAAGACCTGAACATCAAAAATATGGTCAAACGTGCTAAGCCTAAAAACAACGGGAAAGGAGGCTATCTAAAAAATAAGGCATCTGCTAAGACTGGATTAAACAAGGTGATTCTTGATTGTGGTTGGGGTGATTTATTTAATAAAATTGCATGGTTGGCTACCAAATCAGGTAAGCCAGTTATTGCGGTTGATCCAAAATATTCAAGCCAAGAATGCCCGAAATGTAAACATATTAATAAGTCTAACCGGAATGGTGAAAAGTTTATCTGCACTAACTGTGGATATACAGAACACGCTGACACAAAAGCATCAAGAACTGTAGTTAAAAAGGTTGGGTTAGTTTTCCCAAAAAAAATTAAGAGAACTCTACCGAGGGACTCTCGGAAAGTTACGCCTAGTAGGTATCAATCCATTCGGGTTGAGACTAGGAACCATGCCTATGAGCAATTGAATACTCAATTAAGTTTGTTTGATTTAACTGATTATACAATTGCTGACAATCGGAAATCTAGAAAATATGGCAGAAATTTCTAGAGAATCCCCGTCTCTTTAGAGCGGGGAGTGTCAATTGAGCTTACTGCTGTAAAAATATATGAGGTTAGATTATGATCCCTGTTTTAGTAACAGGAATGAATTCAGTGACAGCTATTTCTATAGTCAAAGGATTACGACAACAAGCAGAATTATTATTACATATTGTTGGCACTGATACTAATCTTAAAAATGAAATAGCTGGATCTAGTTTTTGCGATCAATTTTATACAGTACCCAAAGCTGTTGAAGATAATTACATATCTCAGTTAGTAGATATTTGTGTCGCAGAAAATGTCAAAATTATTTTTCCAGTAGTTGATATTGAATTAGAAATAATAGCGACAAATATTGAAGTTTTCCGAAATCAGGGTATTCAAGTTTGGCTCTCTAATTTAGAAACTATACAAACTTGTAATAACAAATATCAAACCTATAAGTTTTTTTTAGATCATAAATTTGCTACCCCCCAAACTTGGCTACCGGAAGAAATAACAGGGCGCGAAGCAGATTTTCCATATCCTTTGATTGTCAAACCAATTGACGGGCGTAGTAGTATTGATGTTTTTTGTGTAGAAGATGTAGCAGCTTTACAACAAGCATTAAAAAAAGTAAATCAACCAATTATTCAAGAATATCTGGAAGGAAAAGAGTTTACTATTGATGTAGTAGCTGATGAGGATTCCCGTATTTTAGCAGTAGTTCCCCGTGAGCGGATTGAAATCAAAGCGGGAATTTCTTATAAAGGGCGGACTGTAAAAGACCAGCAATTAATTGAAAAAGCTACTGATATTGCTCAAAAATTGCAGATTAAAGGTGCTTGTAACATTCAATGTCGAGTGAAAGATAATTTAGTAAAGTTTTTTGAAGTGAATCCGCGATTTTCTGGTACTTTACCATTAACAATTGCAGCAGGTGTAAATAGTCCGCTTTTGTTAGTAAAGTTAGCATTAGGTCAAAATTTAGAAAAAGAATATTTTGATTTTAAAGAAGGTTTGTACATGGCTAGATATTGGCAGGAGGTATTTTATGAATGATCGAGAACAATTTTTTCAGAGTCAAGAGCAAGAGCGTATTGATGCTCTTGCTCAATGGTATTTAAAAGAACAACTTGACTTTGATAAAAAACTTATTAGATTCGGATATGAAACGATCAAGCCTTATCTAAAAGGGACGGAAGGATTAGAACTAGGCGGTGCTGACGGTCAAATGACAAAATTTATTGTCAAGGATTTTGCTAGATTAACATTGGTAGACGCTTCGTCAAATTTGTTAAATAGTATTCCTAATTATCCTAATTTAGTTAAAGTAAATAAACTGTTTGAGCAATTTGAGAATGAGTGGCTATTTGACACAATTATTATGGCGCATATTCTGGAACATATAGAGTCGCCATTAATGCTATTAGAGAGAGCCAAACAATGGCTAAATACCAAAGGAAAAATTATAGGAATTGTTCCTAATGGTCATTCCCTTCATCGCCTTGCAGCAGTTAAGATGGGTTTATTAAAGCATCCGTGTGAACTTAACTCAAGAGATCATGCTCTAGGGCATCGTAGAGTTTACACACCAGAAACATTGAGAAAAGACATCGAGGCGGCGGGACTTAGAATTGTGGAAATGGGGGGAGTATTTTTAAAACCTCTTTCTAACCAGCAAATTCAGGAACATTGGACACAGGAAATGATCCAAGGGTTTTATGAGCTTGGGAAAGATTTTCCAGAAAACGCAGCAGAAATTTATGTAGTCTGTGAAATGCCATGATCGAGACTATTATTATAGATCTGGATGGACCGATTTTAGAAGGGAAAGTTAGGCACTATACCTGTTATCGGCAAATATTAGAAGCGCACGGTTATATAGCAGTGTCACTAGAAGAATACTGGGAGATGAAGTGCGATCGCGTACCTCTTCAGCAACAGTTAGCTGCTAGCAACGCTACACAAATCCACGCAGATTTTGTCCAAGCTTGGCTTTCTGAAATTGAACAGCCTGAGCTTCTTGCTTTGGATCGCCTGCAACCTGGTGTAATAGAAAAATTAACACAATGGCGATCGCAAGGTCTAAAGCTAGTTTTGGCAACCCTGCGTCGCTACCCTGAGCATCTTGATCAGCAGTTAGCTAACTTCCACTTAGATACTTTATTAAATCATGTATTAGTTTGCGAGCATCGACTAGGAAGCTTTGGTAAAGTACAACAAGTAAAAAACACAATTCCAGATATATCTCCAAATCATTCTCTTTGGATCGGTGACACTGAAATAGATATAGAAGCAGCTAAATTATTAGGATGCCCGATCTGGGCAGTTAGTTGTGGTATTCGTACTTCTTCTTATCTAGCTTCACTATCTCCAGATTTCATCAGTCTCGATTTCACACAAATTGATTTAGGGTGTTTTTATGAGAATTGAAGAATGCCGCATTATTAGCTTGCCAAAAATTTCTGATCCACGCGGTAATTTAACTTTTATTGAGAGCGATCGCCATATTCCCTTTGATATCAAACGAGTTTACTATCTTTATGATGTACCAGGTGGTGCAGAACGTGCAGGTCATGCTCATAAAGAACTACAACAATTATTTATTGCTATGTCTGGCAGTTTTGATATCCTGCTAGACGACGGATTTATCAAAAAAACCTATCACATGAACCGCTCTTATTATGGTCTTTATGTATGCCCTTTAATCTGGCGTGAAATTAACAACTTTTCTTCAGGAGCAGTTTGTATGGTTTTAGCATCAACCTTTTATGATGAAGCAGATTACTACCGTGATTATCATCAATTCTTAGCAGCAGTGCGGACTGAGCAAAAATGAAAGTTCCCTTTCTTAATATAAAAGCTGCTTATTTAGAACTGCAAGCAGAACTTGATGCAGCCTACCAGCGAGTTATGGCATCCGGCTGGTATATTTTAGGAGAAGAATTAGCAGCTTTTGAGGCAGAGTTTGCTGCTTATTGCCAAGCTAAATACTGTATTGGCGTAGGTAATGGCTTAGACGCTTTGCATCTAATTTTACGGGCAATGGAAATTGGCTCAGGTGATGAAGTGATTGTACCAGCTAATACTTTCATCGCAAGCTGGTTAGCTATTTCCTACGCAGGTGCAACACCAGTCCCAGTAGAACCAAACGAGCAAACTTATAATATTGACCCAAATTGTATTACAGCAGCAATTACAGAACGCACCAAAGCCATTATGCCAGTGCATCTTTATGGTCAACCTGCTGACATGGATGCTATCAATGCAATTGCCACGCGATACAATTTAAAAGTAATTGAAGATGCAGCCCAAGCACACGGCGCACTATATAAAGAGCGGCGTGTTGGTAGTTTAGGTGATGCAGCAGGCTTCAGCTTTTACCCTACTAAAAATTTGGGAGCCATCGGTGATGGAGGGGCGGTAACAACTAATAATCCTGAACTAGCTGATAAAATTCGTCTACTTCGTAACTACGGCTCTCCTGTTAAGTACCAAAACGAAATTCCAGGTTTTAATTCTCGGCTTGATGAATTACAAGCAGCTTTCTTAAGAGTAAAGCTGTCTAAACTAGATGAATGGAATCAGCGACGCACAGAGGTAGCTCAATATTATTTACAAGCGTTACAAAAGCTACCAAATTTAAAACTTCCCCATGTACCACATTGGGCTAAACCAGTTTGGCATTTGTTTGTCATCCGTCATCCTCAACGTCACAACCTAGAACAACACTTAAATAAAGCCGGAATTTCTACACTGGTACACTATCCTATTCCTCCGCATCTTTCAGACGCTTATTCAGAGCAAAATTTTACCAGATGCAATTTACCAATTACAGAAAAAATTTCCCAAGAAATACTGAGCTTACCAATTGGTCCCCATATAAGTCAACAGGAAATTGAACAAGTCGTCAAAAGTTTTTAATATATTAATTAAAGGATTAAAGGAAAATGAAAAAAGAACAACCATTAATTAGTGTTGTAATGTCTACCTATAACCATGAAAAATATATTGCTGAAGCAATTGAAAGCGTTTTAGAACAAACCCTAACAAATTTTGAGTTTATTATTGTTAATGACGGCTCCACCGATAAAACTGACGAAATAATTAGACAGTTTCAGGATGAACGCATTATTTATATTAATCAAAAAAATCAAGGGTCTAGCACTGCTCTAAATAATGGGATCTTACAAGCTCAAGGAAAATATGTAGCTTTTTTTTCTGGGGATGATGTTTGCTATCCTCAAAGATTAGAAAGGCAGTCTGATTTTTTAGATAAAAATCATAAAAAAATAGTTTTTTCTTGGGTAGATTTCATAGACGATAATAGTCAATTTGTAACAGGGGAACACTTTGCCCAAAATTTCTTTAATCAACCCCATAAAAATCGTTCTGATGTTTTACAACACTTCTTCTTCAGGGGAAACTATTTAAGTGGTCCTACAGGAATGGTTGAAAAAAACCTGCTTTTAGAAGCAGGGTTGTTTTTAACAACATCAATTCAGTTACAAGACCTTCATCTGTGGTTAAAATTGCTGAGAAAAGATGAAATATTTATGTCACCAGAGAAGTTGCTCAAGTATAGAATTCGTTTGGACAACGGCAACTTGAGTAATCCAGTAAACTCCATACGTTCCACTTTTGAATATTATCAAATATCTAAAAGCTTTTTTGATGATCTTCCAGTTGATTTATTTAAAGAAGCATTTAAAGAGCAACTCAGAAAAGCAAATTTTCAAGGTCATAGAGAATATGAATTAGAAAAAGCTTTTTTATATTTACATCATAATTCGCCTTTAATAAAATCCATTGGAGGGGAAAAACTATTTAATTTATTGCAAGATCGAGAAACTCTTGCTGTGTCTGAGTCAGAATATAATTTTAGTTTAATAGATTTATATAAACTCAATAATGATATGGATATTGCAAATCTCAAAAGTTGTCAATATCTTCAATGGCAAATGGCGCTACAGCAACAAGAATTACAGAACAAACATAATGAAATAGAACAGTTACAAATTCAATTATCCGACGGAAAAATGAATGTAGTTGTTTTTCCTGACTGGAATCTAGCTGAAGAATTATTGTATGAAGATTTAGCAAAAATATTAAAAATTAGCTTACTCCATCCGGAAAAGAATAAAATTAAAATTTGGATAGAAAATAGCGAAATCTCACAAGAAAATGCTAATTTAATTATATCGGACATTATGATGAGTATTTTGATGGAAGAAGATTTAGAGATTAATGAAGAACCAGAAATTTCGCTTTTTAGCCATCTTGAGGAATCAGTGGTTTTAAATAAAATGCACGCTCGTTTGGTTTTAAATCAAGAAAATAAAGTAATTATTTCTAAATTAGAAGCTGAAAAACTACCTCAAGTTATGTTTTATTGATCACCTCAAAACTTATGGTGATCATAGAGCAAGGTTGATTCCAAGCTCTAAAATTGATAGATGGAAAACCATAAAAGACTAATTACGGATTTTTGAAGCTGAAGAATAACACATATTATTTAATAAAGGATAAAAATGTCTTTCTTACAATCCAACTTTCTTGTTAGTATAGTTGTACCTTGGTGGGATCACAGTGAGTTACTAGAACTGTGGGAAGGTAACTTAAAATACTTGAAAGATACTGAAATTATCTTTGTTGATAACGGTAGCCAGCCTAGCGGAGAAACAGCTTTAAAAGATTTTTGCGATCGCCATCATATAAAAATCATCCGCAATGCAGAAAATCGGGGGTTTTCCGCAGCTAATAACCAGGGTTTAGCTGTTGCAACAGGTGAATATATTCTTCACCTCAATAACGATATAGAAATATTAGAATTACCGATAAACGATCTTTGCAATTTAGCAGGCGAAGGAATAGCTGGTCCCGGACTGCAACGAACTGAATTGAATAATACTTATGTAGAAGGATGGGCATTGTGTATTAAACGATCTACCCTACAAGCATTAGGCGGGTGGTGTGAAGATTACGGACCTGGTTATTGGGATGATGTCGATTTGTGCTATCGCGCCGATTTAGCAGGCTATCCCCTCACCCCCGTACCAGAGTTACACCAAATGATCCACCACATCACGAATGCAACGGGGCGGGATGGTCGTATAAATCAGCTAGATTTACATCATCGAAATCGGGGAATATTCCTGAAAAAATACTATCAATCGTTCCCCAAAATTGTGATAGATGGTGTATTTTTTCAGCAGTCTTACAAAAATGGTATAAACACTGTTTGGCGATCGCTATTAGCAGAATGGGCAGAAAATGGATTTGCTAAATATATTGTAGTGCTAGACCGCGCTGAAACTGCTCCTAAAATTCCTGGAATTCGTTACCGGACTATACCACCGTATAAGTACAATAACACCGATGCCGATCGCGAAATGCTACAGCTTCTTTGTGATGAAGAAGGCGCAGACTTATTCATTTCTAATTACTACAGCACACCTACGACAACGCCTTCTGTATTTATGGCGTATGACATGATTCCAGAAGTCTTAGGTCAAGACCTCAATATTCCCATGTGGAGAGAAAAGCACAAAGGAATTGAACACGCTTCAGCCTATATTGCTATTTCACAAAATACCGCACAAGACTTAATCAAGCTTTTCCCGCAAATATCAAAAGAATCCGTTACAGTAGCTTATTGTGGAATTCCAACTAGCTTCGCACCCTCTCCTCTTGAAGCAGTCAATAGTTTCAAAACTAAATACGGTATTTCAAAGCCTTACTTTTTGCTAGTCGGTACTGGCGGTCATAAAAATACGATTTTGTTCTTCCAAGCTTTTGCTCAACTTCCTACTAAACAAGGTTTTGAAATTGTTTGTACCGGAACAACAGAGGTACTCGATCCTGAATTTAGAACTTATACATCAGGGAATTTAGTCCATGTACTAAATCTTGATGAGGAAGAGTTAAAAACTGCTTATTCTGGTGCTGTTGCCTTAGTTTATCCGTCTAAATATGAAGGTTTTGGCTTACCTGTATTAGAAGCACTAACTTGTGGTTGCCCGGTCATCACTTGTCCTAATGCTTCAATTCCCGAAGTTGCAGGGGAAGCAGTATTCTATGTCAGAGATGACGATGTCGATCAACTTACTCATGCTCTTTGTGATGTCCAAAAACCCAGTGTTCGTGAATCATTAATTG
>JBARVL010000332.1:0-7724 GCA_049646245.1 Crinalium sp.
AACGCCTTCTGTAAGCGTTTGCAGTGGAATTAAAGCGCCAGAAGTAACATATCCTTTGTCTATATACAGTTGAGTGACTGTTGAACGCGCTTGTAGTAGTTCTGCAAAACTAATGGGACGATTTGTATATGGTGCAGTAACGGTTGCTAGTTCTTGTGAACTAATCGCAGTGTTACCTGTAAACTCGAAGCGTTTAACGGTGAGCGTACCTGGAATTGAACTTTCAGGAACTTCCCCTGGTTGGGGTGTAACCGATGGTGGTGTTAATAATTCTTCTGGTGGTGGTAGTTGTGGAGTTGTTGGTGTGGGTTGTGGTGTTGGCTGTGGTGGGGGAGTAATGTCCTGTGGCGGTATACTAGGAAATTGAGCTAATAAACATTCTTGACAGTAATTTTTAGTTTGATTGTTTGTATGTATGGATGTTTGTGCTACAACTGGAGTCGCTAACCAAATAGGAGCCAATAAGGTAAGAAGCGATCGCATCTTTAGAATAACATTTTTGTTTAAGCCACTCATTTTGTCGGCTCCGGCACGTTAGCTTATCAGTCTGAGAATATCTGCATGATCAACCGCAAACGCGATCGGCAATAACAATAAAATAAGCCCCAAGCCACCAATTCTTAAAGCCAAACGCAGCTTGGGGTTCCAATTCTTAATGAAGACGCGGTTGATTTATCGATCCAGATTGATAGTCCTGCATCCCAATCGCGTCTTAAAACGAGACGCTTTAATTAATATTCAGGCACAGAAGCATCAACTTCACGACTCCACGCCGTAATACCACCTTTAACATTCGTACCTTCCATACCTGCTGCCTTTAAAATACCCAAAGCTTTAGCAGATCTACCACCCAATTTACAATGAGCAATTAAGCGATGACCGTTAACTAATTCTTTAACTTTTTCAACACCTTTGCCACTTTCAATGTCTGGTAAAGGTACTAAAACAGCACCAGGAATTTGAGCAATTTCATACTCATTGGGATTACGGACATCAATTAAGACAAAATCACCCGCCCCACTATCCAGTAACTCTTTGAGTTCTGTAACAGTCATCTCTGAAATTTCCATCTGCTGTTTAGCCTCCTCAGCTTTTGCTTGGGGAATACCGCAGAATTGTTCGTAATCAATTAATTTTTCAATTACAGGTCTTTCTGGGTTAGGACGTAATTTCAACTCGCGGAACTTCATTTCTAAGGCGTTATACAACAACAACCGCCCGCTTAAAGTTGTACCTTTACCTAAAATAATTTTGACAGTTTCCGTTGCTTGGATAACGCCAATAATTCCAGGTAAAATCCCTAATACGCCACCTTCAGCACAGGAAGGAACCATCCCTGGTGGTGGTGGTTCTGGATAAAGGTCGCGGTAGTTGGGACCACCTTCGTAGTTAAATACGGTTGCTTGTCCTTCAAACCGGAAAATAGAACCGTAAACGTTAGGTTTATCCAGCAACACACAAGCATCATTAACCAGATAACGAGTTGGGAAGTTATCTGTACCATCAACTACGATGTCATAAGGTTTAATGATGTCCAGGGCATTTTCTGAACTCAGGCGAGTTTCGTACAAATCAACCTGACAGTTAGGGTTAATTTCCAAAATCCGACTTTTGGCAGATTCAATTTTGGGTTTACCTACCCAGGATGTCCCGTGAATAACTTGGCGTTGCAAGTTGGAACTATCGACAATATCAAAATCAACAATGCCGATACGTCCAACACCAGCAGCAGCTAGATATAGTAGCAGAGGCGCACCGAGTCCACCTGTACCAATACACAACACACTGGCAGCTTTGAGGCGTTTTTGCCCTTCTAGTGAGACTTCGGGCAAGATTAGGTGTCGTGAATAGCGTTCGTATTCTTCTTTAGTTAACTGGATTTCATCCAGATTTGGATTCAGCATGACAAGACGAGGTACGCACAGAGAAGTAATAGCCTATTTAAAATACAATAGTCTTTTTATTTAATATTGGGGAAGGATGCGCGGATCTGCGTGTGTAGGTTCAAACACAGTTGTTAATGAAATGTAATAATTTCTTCTGCTTGGAATTGATGGGTGTCATCTAAACACCAACTGCGAATATCACCCGATGAGCCTTGTTCTACGGAAACGATGATGTAAGAATATTCTTGCCAAGCATACGTGCGATCGCATTCTGAAGGGATAGCCGGATGATCCGTGTGAGAATGGAAAAAACCCACAATATTAAGCTGATATTCTCGCGCTGCTTTTTGTGCTTTAAGTAGATCTACTGGTGCGATCGCATATCGTCTTCTTTTATCCGTGACTGTTTCCACTTCTAGGAAATCACCTGCTGTTTCTTTTCCCCAGACATTCTCTGTCGGACAAACTTCGACAACTGTTTTCTCTGTATCATTTATTGTCCCTAAAATAATCCCGCAGCACTCTTCAGGATAGGTGCTTTCTGCGTGAGTAATGATAGTTTGCAGATGTTCTGCAAGAAGTTTGATTGCCACTACATTAAAAAATTGACTTTTGAGATAGATGATTAGTAATGCTTACCTGCACCCAAATATAATTCTGCCACTTTGGGATCGTTTAACAATTCTGAGCCAGCGCCAGTAAAGCGATCGCGCCCTGTATCCAACACATAACCCCGATGCGCCATTGCTAAAGCCTTACGCGCATTTTGTTCTACTAATACAATTGCCGTTCCCCCTTGATTAATCTGTTTAATCTGCTCAAACACATTACTTACTAATAAAGGAGACAAAGCTGCCGAAGGTTCATCTAACAGTAGCAAACTTGGTTCTAGCATTAAAGCTTTTCCCATTGCTAACATTTGGCGTTCACCACCGCTTAGTGTACCAGCGCGTTGCGATCGCCTTTTAGCTAAAACTGGAAAAGCTTCAAAAATCTTTTTTTTCAGTGGTTGCAAAGCATCTTTACGGATAAAAGCACCCATTTCTAAATTTTCTTCCACACTTAAAGAAGGAAAAACATTAGAAATTTGGGGTACATAACACATCCCACGTTTAACAATTTGATTTGACTTTAACCCAGAAATAATTTCGCCTTTAAAATTAATTTTGCCTTGATGGGGAGTTAGCAACCCAAATATAGTCTTTGCCAGAGTGGATTTACCAGCGCCATTAGGTCCAATCACAGCAACCAATTCACCTGGATAAATTTTAAAATTTATACCTTGCAGGATATCTAAATCTTTAATATATCCAGCCCAAACATCTTCAACTTCTAATATAGGAGCAGAATTATTCATAAATTAGCGGTCAGCCGTCAGCAGTCAGCCGTCAGCTTATACAACACATCATTGCTATATATACCAGCCAAAGCGCGAATTTAGCAAACAGCCAGCAGCAATCAGAGGAATCAAATTCTAGCTGATAGCTGATAGCTGATAGCTAATTGCTACTGAGGCGTTTTTTGTAAGTCAGGACGTTCTTCTGGGACAATTGCCCCTTCTACCGGACAAACTTGCAAGCATATACCACAGTCAATACAAGTAGTAAAGTCAATCCAGTACCAGTCAGTACCCTTAGCATTTTTGCTAGGACCATCGTGGATACAAGCAACAGGACAGGCATCGACACAATCAGCAACGCCTTCACATATATCAGTGACAATTGTATGCGGCACGGTGTTCTCTCTCTTGGTTGGAAAGGAAGGCGACTGCTTCTAGATTAGCAGTTAGGTTTTAGCTTTTATAGCAGTCAGCAGTCAGCAGTCAGCTATCAGTCTTTTTAAAAGCCAATGTTGCCAAGGGTTTCAACAATTTCAAATGTCAAGAGCCTTTTTGGTTACTGCTATAGCAGAGCAAAGTTAACTGTTGATTGTTTCTATCTCAGTGTTGCCATCAGTTTTTACCCAAGCAATGCGCCCGATGTGGCGATCGCGGGCATATTCCCGAATTTCTGCCTGTTCACGCTTAACTAATTCCATTTCCACCCGTACTAAGTTATCAGCCGCTCTCAGTTTTTGAGCATAAGCCAAAGCCGCCGCCTCAGCGTCGGAGGTTGTTGGTACAACTAGCCAATCACTTGCTGGTGTCTGACGGGGTAACTGACCGTTAAACAGTAGTACCTGATGCAATTCTTCGATATTAAGAGAAAAACCTATCCCTGGATCTGTTTGCCCTTGAGGATGGTAAAGACCCAACAATTGGTCATAACGACCACCTTGCCCTAAAACTCGCGCATTGATCTCAGCATCACTGACAACTTCAAACACAATGCCCGTGTAGTAGTCGAAGGTTTGAATTAAACTCAAGTCAAGAATTAGCGGTAAAGGAGAAGTGCAAGTTTGATTCAGCAGTTCAACTAAGGATTTGAGATTATTAACGCTCTGACGACCGGATACATCTAAATCTAAGCTAGCGACTCGTTGTAAAACATCCTCTGGACGACCACGCAGATCAAACAAAGATAATGCTAGTTGCTGCTGTTGTTCGGACAGAGGAAGATTTTTTAAGGCTATATAGTCAAGATTAGCAATACAGCAGCGTACTTTGTCTTGTAATGCAGTGGGAAAAGAAGAAAGAAGCGATCGCGTTAAACCAGCCTCCCCTAAAATTAAATGCCACTGCTGTAACCCTAACTGCCCAAAACAATCTGCCAGCAACAGCAAAATTTCCGCATCCGCCAATATCCCAGCCGCGCCAATTAGTTCGACCCCAGCTTGAAAAAACTCTTGCTGGCGACCATGATGACCCACAGGAGATCGGCGAAAGACATTAGCGTTGTAGTACAGCCTTTGGGGGGAAGCGGCTCCCATACGGGTGACAGCAGCCCGTGCGATCGATGCCGTTAATTCTGGGCGTAAACCCAGGGTTCCTGCTTCTGCATCCTCTACCTGTATAACTGTGGATGGCTGAATTGCCCCACCAGCCATTAAAGTATCCAGCCTTTCTAAGGTAGAAGTAATAATTCGGTGATAACCCCACCGATGAAACACTTGCTGCAAGCCTTTTTCTACCCAACGTTTTTGGGCAACATCAAGCGGTAGCAAATCCCTAGCACCAGGTGCATAAAAGTTTAGTCCTCTGTCATCCCCTTTTTGAGAGGCGAACGAAGTGGGTGGTTGATAAGTCATATCAATTATCAATTATCAATTATCAATTATCAATTATCAATTATCAATGACCCATGACCAGCCTTAATGTTAAGTTTATTTCCACCCAGCTACTTATCACTTCTTCTTGCCGCCAAATAAACCACCAAATAATCCACCGCCAGATTGCTCAGAGGGTTTGGCTTTGGCATTAGTTGCTTTGCTTTGATTTGACTGTGGTTGCTGGGATGTCTTACCCGTAACTGATTGTTGAAATTTATCTAGTAATTGTTTAGCTTGTATTGCTTTTGGGTCTTTGGGATTCAATTGCAAAGCTTTATTGATGTGAACTTTAGCCATTGTCCCCTGATTCTGCTTCAAATAAATCATCCCTAATAAACTATGGCAAGTACTATTACTTGGTTCTAAGCTCAAAGCCTCTCGTAACTCCAAAATCGCCTTAGCTAAATTATTTTTATTGACATAATCTTCTGCGCGGTTAATATAAGGAGCAACTGGCGATGTGGTGGACTCAGCAGGTTTATTTTCAGAAACAGCTACTTTTTGTGTTGGTTGTTTTGCAACTGTATTAGCGCCTCCAGATGTTGTGAAATTTTTGTTGATGCCAAGACGTTCTTTGTACATTAAGTAAACCATATTTAGCTCACTAATTTGAGCAATAATCTCTATTACCTGATCGAAAGATTCGTACTGTTTTGCTGCTAATTTTTGCAACAAGTTTATATATAGACTATTTAAATTAGCACCCGCTTGCGCTAACTGCTGGGCTGCTGGGGTAGTAATTGCTACTGTTGCGGCTTCGGCAGCTAGACGCTTCCCTACATGACCTAGCACCACCAAATATTCCACCCTGTTACTAGACTTAGATAGTTGTGCATAAGCAGGGCTAACCAATTTAGAAAACAGTTGAATAGCGAACTCTTTTTCTGCTGGTGTTTCTGCTGCACAAGTATCGGGGTGCAATAGACGCGCCACCAGTTTATAACGTTGACGTATTTGGTCAGGGTCAGCATCTACTGGCGCACCTAAAATTGCGTGGTGGTCAGTGATATCTAACCTAAATAACCCTTGTTCTATCTTAAAAGACATAGCCGCCTATTTGAGCTTGTTGCCTGTTTTTAGTATGTCGTAGATTTCTATTTCTTGACCTCAGACTTTTAAAGGAGAAATCTTTTTAAGTTCATCACTGAGGCTTTGATGGATGTGACCATTGGTGGCGAGAATGCGACCAGAATGGATAATTAATTGAGTGCGATCATAAGCTGTGACTGTACCTCCGGCTTCTTGTACTAAGACTATTCCGGCTGCTATATCCCAGGGAGATAGTCCACGCTCCCAATAGCCGTCTAAGCGTCCACAGGCAACATGAGCTAAATCAACTGAAGCTGCACCACTGCGACGAACTCCTTGCGTTAGGTGGGTGAGTTGGCAGAATTCGGCATAATTATTATCTGCTGTTTCCCTTCTATCGTAAGCAAAGCCAGTTACTAATAAGCTTTTGCTAAGTGATGAGGTTTGAGAAACTTGAATTGGTTGCCGATTGCGAGTTGCTCCTAAATTTTTAGCAGCGCGAAACAATTCGTTATGAAAGGGATCAAAAACTACACCAACCTCTGGAACTCCATTAATTAATAACCCAATTGAAGTTGCAAAAAAAGGATACTGGTGTGCGTAGTTAGTTGTGCCATCAAGAGGATCGATCGCCCACAAATATTCGCTGGTATTATCTCCTTGTTGACCAGATTCTTCTGCCAGAATTGAGTGATTTGGGAAATGGCGTTTGATTATTTCTAAGATGGTCTTTTCTGCGTATTTATCTGCTTCAGTTACTAAATCACCTGGTCGTCCTTTTTCTTGTACTGCTTCTAATTTGCCCCAATATTTTTGTAAGATTGCACCAGCAGCTAAGGCTGCCTCTGTAGCAATATCCAGAAAGATTTGTAACTGATCCGGAGAATTTTGACCCATGATTACTTGTTTAGACTTTTGAATTCAGTAGGAGTTAACCGCATTGGCTGTTCAGGATTCCAAATACCCTTGCCCATAAGTCGGGCGTATTCTTGGGCGCGGATTAATCTTTGATCGTACTTGTGATTAGGCGATCGCACTACTGCTAGTACATAACCTTCTTTCACTAGCTGCTCGTTCAGCAATACTCCATCTTTCCATAGATATGCAAGCCTTCGCCCAAATTGATCTACTTGCTCTACATCTGACTCTAATAAAACTGATTCAAATACCAGCTTTTGACCATTTATTTTCCCAGTCATTTGCTCAAGCTGGTGTTTTGCCTGACTTCCCCAAGGCTGTTGTCGCAAATCTGGCGCTTCAATGCCAATTAATCGCACTCGCTCAATTAATGCGGGTTGCTTAGTGGTATCCACCCATTCTATAGTTTGACCACTGACAACCCGCTCAATCTTGACACTTGTACCTTGAGTTTGCTTACTAGATTGGCAACCGAATAGTAGTAAGCAGCATAAAATCAACAATCCCCTTTTATAGCTGTTGCCAGATACACATTTTATCTGATCAAACCATTGAAAATATTGGCTTTTGAAAAAGCTGAGTACTGAGTGCTGAGTGCTAAGTGCTATATAGCAGTTTTCATATTTATGAGGTACAGGAGTGCGAGCATCTTGCTCGCACTTAATCTATGGCGAGCAAGATGCT
>JBARVL010000333.1:0-2363 GCA_049646245.1 Crinalium sp.
GGAGAAGTTGCACCTACTTATCCCGAATTTTCCGGTTTTGTATTTAAGCTGCAAGCAAATATGGATCCGAGACATCGAGATCGAGTTGCGTTTGTGCGGGTATGTACGGGTAAGTTTGAAAAAGACATGATTGTTAATCATGCGCGTACTGGTAAAACTGTACGTTTGTCGCGTCCGCAAAAATTGTTTGCCCAAGATCGGGAATCAATTGAAGAAGCGTATGCTGGTGATGTAATTGGTTTAAATAATCCAGGCGCGTTTGCCATTGGGGATACAATTTACACAGGTCAAAAGCTGGAATATGAAGGAATTCCTTGTTTTTCACCAGAACTTTTTGCCTATTTAAGGAACCCCAATCCCTCTAAATTTAAGCAATTCCATAAAGGTGTAACTGAGTTGCGCGAGGAGGGCGCGGTGCAAATTATGTACTCAGTTGATGAGGCGAAACGTGACCCAATTTTAGCAGCAGTAGGACAGTTACAATTTGAAGTTGTGCAGTTCCGTTTGATGAGTGAATATGGTGTAGAAACTCGCTTAGATCCATTACCTTATTCTGTCGCTCGTTGGGTTGTTGAGGGTTGGGAAGCTTTAGAAAAAGCAGGTCGTTTGTTTAATACTGTGACAGTAAAAGATAACTGGGGTCGTCCAGTTTTACTGTTTAAGAATGATTGGAATATGCACCAAGTACAGGAAGATAATCCTAATTTAAGGTTAAGTGCGATCGCGCCTGTTGGTTCCAGTTCTGAATTTGTGGCTTTGTAATGTTTGTATTGCGGGCTTCTAGCCCGCTTATAAAATAAAAGTTAATTTAATTAACTACTGCATACCCAAAATACAAGAGAAGATAACAGTAAAAAAAGCGGTTAATTACATCTATGACTAATTGAGAGCTTAATTTAATAATCAAATGATATAATTATACCATAGTTTTCATAAAAAAATGCCATCTGCGATACCCACGACCTTCTAGTTAGAAAAAAAATTACATAAATGCTAAAAATTCGTAAAAATTATCTATTGGACGAGAATCAGCAACCGATAGCAGTGCAGATTCCTATTGCTGACTTTGAAAAAATCGAGAAAGTTTTAGCAAATTCATGGTGGGCGCAAAGCTTAGAAGAATCTGAAGAACCTTTATTATCTGTAGCAGGTATTCTTTCAGGAAAACCTATCACATCAGAGGAAATTGAGCAAGAACTTTATGGCGATGAGTAATTAAAATGAATGAATATCGCTCAATTTTTGTAGATACATGGGGTTGGGTTGTATTAGGGCAAAGACAGGATAGCTACCACGAACAAGTGAAAGGCATTTATCAAGAATTAATTACAAATAAAGTTTCGATTTATACAAGTGATTATGTTTTAGATGAAGTAATGACACTTTTATTTAAACGAGAAGTGTTTGAAGATGTCGTTATGTTTATGACTGGAATTTTCACAGCAATAGATCGCAGACAAGTTAAAATTCAGCGTGTGACATCAGGAATTTTTTTAGAAGCTTGGGAATTAAGGAAGCGTTTAGAGGATAAACCTCTAATATCTTTTACAGATCTCACTTCAATGGTAATTATGAAACAACAAAATATTCAGCACGTATTAACACAAGATAAACATTTTATCCAGGTAGGAATGGGATTTATTAGAGTACCAGAGGACTTAATTGCTGGCTAATAGCTGAAGTCCTCTGAAGTAAACTAAAAAATACCGTTAAATCTCACATTGAAAAAATTTAGATTACTTACCACCATAGTAGAAAGCAATTTCCTTTTCCTTCAGGGGAGCCAAATCAGCATCAATTAACTTCTGGTTCAACTCTTCTTGGGAAATGTGTTTAGCACCAATTCTGACAATTCGAGAACGCATTGTATTTGATACACCGCTACGTTGACGATCGCCTTCTAAACCCATAACTTGGTTATAAAGGTCAAGCTTGGCTTTAGGGATGGGAGTACCATCTAGATCTATACCACGTGCGATCGCATCATCAACAGCATCAGCACCAGTTGTTTTGTTTTCTGACTCAGTAGCTTCACTCATACGTCCGCAACACCTAGAGATTAAAAGGATTTCCCAATCTATTTTGCACTTTTTTACTGCAATTTATAACGCATCAGGATCTTCCCCTAACTCTCGTAACTTCGCAGCTAAACGTTCAGCACGTTGACGTTGTTGTTCTGCTTGTTGCTGTGCAAGTTCTGCTTGCTGACGTTGTTGCTCTGCTTGTTGCTGTGCAAGTTCTGCTTGTTGCTGTGCTGCTTCTTCTGGTAATAAAACTAAATTGCCGTCAGTATCATAAAAACGTAACCATAGAGCCGTTTCTCGATCTATTGTGCCTTCCCAAGTTCCTAACCAAAAACCTAA
>JBARVL010000334.1:0-8358 GCA_049646245.1 Crinalium sp.
AATCAATTAAGCCCAGCTAAACGACCATTTCACACAATTATTCCTGGTTTTCTGACGCAAAACAATCAACCTTTAGGAGCGTTTGGCGTAATGGGAGCATCAATGCAACCACAAGGACATTTACAAGTAGTTGTTAATCTTGCAGACTATGGCATGAATCCTCAATCAGCTTTAGATGCTCCCAGATGGCAATTTGTTGCAGGAAATACAGTACTTTTAGAGGAAAGTGTGCCATCTTTAGTAATGTCCCAATTAGCTAGGCGAGGTCATAACATCCAGGTTAGTACGGGACAAGGAATATTTGGAAAAGGTCAGATTATTCTCAAGATAGGAGATGTAATTTTAGCAGCTTCAGAACCCCGCGCGGATGGTTTGGCTCTTGCTCAATAATAAACTTTTCGCATAAGTTCAGTTTTGGATAATTAACCTTATTCGTCGCAGATTGTTAACAATTGTGGTTCGCAACGTTTAATCCTAACTTTTATTCCCTGCGCTCCCTCACCTTGAAGGTCTTCAATATATCCAGAGCAATGTTTCTTTGCCTCCCTGAGATTATCGAAATCGCCAAAATAATAAGTACAAGTAGGGTAAGTTGTCTTAATTTCTACCCACCAATCTGTGTTCAGACCTTCCAGAAAGCCTATAGCTATGTTTTGAAAAATGCTGAGAGTTTTGATCAAAAATTGCATATCTATTTCGCTCTGATGGTGAATTGTAATGCCCAATTTTTTTACCAGATCACTTGAATCATCGCTTTTTGCTGGATTTTATTGCTAATAGTATTATTACGGGAAAAACTGGACTGCCATTCCTAGTCCAGCTAAGTATTAAGGATTTTGCACTGAAAATTGGGCATCTATACTGAAGAATAAATTGATATTTTTAGTTTGTTATCCCTCTCTGGGTAGATGTCATTATTTGTAGTATTTATCACTTTAAGTTAAGACAGCTAATTTTTATTTATACCTGAAATCTAGAACTGATTGCGATCCCATAAATTACTTATTTCTAATTAAGGAGGAGGTAATTAGCAGATTTTATACAAAAGAGAGATGTTTTGAAAAGTAATACTAGACAATATCAGATCAGCACCTATCACCTATAATTAAGGAGCGTCTAAATGTTGACATCTGCTCACAAAATTATAATTAGTCAATTTATCCCGTTAATTTCTAGTGCTGTTATTGGTGTCTGTTTAATAATTTTAGCTTACTCGTTAGCCCAACCAGCAATTATATAGCTTATATAGCAATTAATAATTTTAGATATCTAGTGCGATCGCACAACGCACCCATCAAAAAACCCGCGCTTGCTGTTTTCGTAAATTTTAGATTAATAACAATTAACAATGGGAGATCCAAAGCGCCGTAAGCAACTTAGAGATTACAGGTTGCTAGGGGATTGAATTAGTAGTTAAATCAAAATATGCTCCCAATTGCTGAATCTTATTTGCGTGAAATTGTTGCCCCACAAGCAGCAGCGATTGATACTGATGCAAAAGTATTACAAAATGCGATCGCAGGATTAGGCGATCGCAATTTATTAGCCTTGCGTATTCCCAAAGCTTGGGGTGGTGCAGAAGTAGATCATCAAACATTCTGGGCATTTCAGGAAATGGTAGCCAGATATTCTGGCGCATTAGCCTTCTTGCAAACACAACACCAAAGCGCAGGCACAATGCTTGTTAGTAGTAAAAATGAAGCCCTCAAACAACAATATCTGCCTAATCTGGGCAGTGGTAAATTATTAATTGGTGTAGGATTTGCTCACTTGCGCCGTCAAGGTATTTCCCCAGTAAAAGCTTTGCCTGTAGAAGGGGGATATCAGTTAAACGGAGAAGTGCCTTGGGTAACAGGATGGAATTTTTTTCAAGACTTTATAGTTGGTGCTACACTACCAAATGGTGAGAGTGTATTTGGCATCATACCTCTTAAGAATATATCGCAAAATGGTAAAGGTGAGATTTTCATAAGTACTCCCCTATCTTTAGCTGCAATGGAATCAACCAACACTGTCAAAATGCGTCTGAGTGAGTGGTTTTTACCCCAAGAAAGTGTATTATTTATCAAACCTGCTGGTTGGATTCACGAAAATGACAAAAAGAATATCCTTAACCCAGGATTTTTTGCTTTAGGGTGCGCTAGAGCAGGTTTAGATATTGTAGAAGCAACTGCAAAAATCAAGCAACTAGATTTTATTGATCGGGCTTTTCAATCTTTAGAGCAAGAATTAATATCTTGTCGTACAGCCATGTTTGAGCATCAGCCAACTATAGAAGAAAAGCTTAAAATTAGAGCTTTGGCAATTGATTTAGCTGTAAGGTGCGCTCATGCAGGAGTGACAGTGTCTAGTGGTGCAGCGAATAATAAATATCATGCAGCGCAGCGAGTTTACCGCGAAGCTTTAATGTTTACAGTAGTTGCTCAAACTACAGCAGTAATGGAGGCAACTCTTGCTAGATTAATTCGGATATAAATTGAATTTTAAGAAATTAACCGCAGATAAACGCAGATAAACGCAGATGTAATCAGTAATTTTTGCAAGAAGTATAGCCAGTCTATTTGAGTTATGAACCCCACCCTAGCCCTCCCCTTATTAAGGGGAGGGTTGGGAGGGGTCTGCTTTTCACAATTCATTTAGACTGACTATATAATAAATTAGATATCCTAAGACTGTGAGCGATCGCAATTCACTATCTTTATCATTTAACAACAACCGCCCTCAAAAAGCGATCGCATATTCCCGTGTCATTCACCTCAGCCATATAATTCATCAGCATATCCCACGCTGGGATAACGATCCACCTGTAGAATTTACCACCGTTGCACAGCTAGAAACTGATGGTTATTACCTGCGACGTTTCTCCCTTGGCGAACATAGCGCCACCCATATTAATGCCCCCAACAGCTTTTATCCTAACGGTGTAGGAATTGATCAATACTCTGCCGAATCCCTAGTTGTCTCAGCAGTAGTAATTGATATCCGTCAGCAAGTTTCTGTTAACTCTGATTATGCCCTCACCCCTGACGATATTTCCTTATGGGAGCAACAATATGGCAACATACCGCCAGACAGTGTAGTGATTTTATATACAGGATGGCAAGAAAAGTGGCAAAATCCTGCTGCATTTCTCAACAAAGATTCATTTGGTAGCTTACATTTTCCTGGCTTTAGCAAGGAAGCAACAGAATTTTTACTAACTCAACGGCAAATATCTGGGATCGGAATAGATACTCATGGAGTAGATGCAGGTCAAGATACTACCTTTGCTACTAATCGTCTAGTATTAGAACAAGCTGGGATCGTACTAGAAAATCTTACCAACCTGGATCAACTACCTGCGATCGGTACTACATTAATTATCGGCATCCTGCGTCTGGAAAATGGTTCTGGAACACCCGCAGCAGTAATCGCTTTGATACCCTGAAACTTTTATAGAGCTAAATTCGTTTATATATATAAACTTGGAGCCTATGTTTCAAAGTGCTTTTAAGAGATTTTAACCGCAGATAAACGCAGATAAACGCAGATAAATGCCGAGATTTTCTGTGATTAATTTATGACTTACGCACGAGCGCCAACTTTATTCTCAGATCTCATCCCTAGATCTCTGGCAAAAGTCGATAAAATCAAAGCTACATCTGCGTTAATCTGCGTTAATCTGTTTTCATCTGCGTTCTAAAAAACCAAAATTGCGATTTTAGCAACAACTATAGTTTATTAATCCCCAACCTATTCAGATTTAACTTAATTAGTCTCGGTGTGAGAAAGAGGTTTTATGCGCGTCCTGCTACTTTATCCCCTGTTTCCCAAAACATTTTGGTCTTACGAAAAAATTCTAGAATTAGTTAACCGCAAAGTTTTGTTACCGCCACTAGGATTAGTAACCGTAGCAGCAATTTTGCCTCAAGAATGGGAATTTAAACTGGTTGACCGCAATATCCGCCCCGTTACAGAAGCAGAATGGCAGTGGGCAGATATGGTCATTATCTCAGCAATGATCGTCCAGCAAAAAGATTTGTGCGACCAGATTCGGGAAGCTAAACGACGTGGTAAGCAAGTAGCAGTAGGAGGTCCCTATCCTACCTCTGTACCAGAAGAACCCCTAGCAGCAGGGGCAGATTTTCTAATTTTGGATGAAGGAGAAATCACACTGCCAATGTTTGTCGAGGCAGTACAAAGAGGCGACACTAAGGGAATTTTCCGATCCAATGGTGAGAAACCAGATGTCACAGATACTCCTGTCCCGCGCTTCGAGTTGTTAGAATTTGATGCTTACGATTCCATGTCGGTTCAGTTTTCGCGGGGTTGTCCTTTCCAGTGCGAATTCTGCGACATTATTGTTCTCTATGGTCGCAAACCACGTACCAAAGCACCCGCCCAATTATTAGCAGAGTTAGATTATCTCTATGAATTGGGATGGCGACGTGGTGTATTCATGGTTGATGATAACTTTATTGGCAATAAACGCAATGTGAAGTTATTGCTCAAAGAGTTAAAAGTATGGATGGCAGAACATAAATATCCGTTCAAGTTTAATACGGAAGCGTCTGTTGACCTTGCTCAAGATCAAGAAATGATGGATTTGATGGTAGAGTGCAACTTTGATGCTGTATTTCTGGGAATTGAAACGCCAGATGAGGATAGCTTACAACTAACGAAAAAGTTTCAAAATACCCGCAGTTCTTTAGTTGAGTCTGTGCAATCTATTACTAAAGCTGGATTGCGACCAATGGCTGGGTTTATTATCGGATTTGATGGGGAAAAAGCAGGCGCAGGCGATCGCATTGTCCGTTTTGCAGAAATAACAGGTATCCCTAGCACAACTTTTGCAATGTTACAAGCTTTGCCAAATACCGCACTTTGGCATCGACTAGAAAAAGAAGGGCGGTTGTGGAAAAAAGGTGGAAACATTAACCAAACGACGTTGATGAATTTTGCTGCCACTCGTCCTCTAGAAGATATTGCTAGGGAATACGTGGAAGCTTTCTGGACTTTATACGATCCTGAACTTTATTTAGATCGCACCTATCGCTGTTTCTTAATGTTGGGTGCGCCCAAGGTAAAAGCACCGTTTAAAATGCCTGAGTGGGTAGATTTACGCGCCTTATTAATTGTGATTTGGCGACAAGGCGTTAAACGTAATACTCGTTGGAAATTCTGGCATCATTTATTCAGCATTATTAAGCACAATCCTGGTGTGTGGGAACATTACATTACTGTTTGCGCCCACAATGAGCATTTCCTAGAATATCGTCAGATTGTCCGTGATGAAATTGAAGCCCAAGTAGCTGAATATTTAGCGGAAGAGAAAACATTAAAAACTCAGATACCAGCAGAAAATGTAGTTAGTGCGATCGCGTAGCGACTCTTTCTTGAGTATCGCTAGTTAGTTATCAACGAAATCTTACTCCCTCCCCTTAATAAGGGGAGGGTTGGGGTGGGGTTCTTTACTGGTAAAACATAAATTCTTGTTTAGAGAGGTCTAATAAACATAAGCCACAGACTCACTTTAGTTAAATCAACTAAAAGCAAAACTATGACTTGCTATTTTATTTATCGTAAATTTTTAGCAATTAGCCAACGCTAGAAACTGAGGCTGCCACAAAAATTAAACCACTAACTAGAACTACCGCAGCAACTCCCATAAATAGATAATTGCGTTTTTGAGTATCTGTCGGAGGTTCAGCTTGATACATTTTAGGCTCAGATGCGAAATTATTTAAGTGTCCGCCTTCATCGTTGATATATGGCATGAATCAAATCCTCTGCTTGTTATATGAAGTAATGTAACAAATTTATTGTACATTAATTCTCATACTTTTGAAATAAATCTTTACAAAAGCCTTAAAAAAAGTAAGGGAAAAGTAGAGATACGCTACTGGCGCGTCTCTACTCTTATGGTCTACCTGTAAAGGTTTACTCCTTATTCATGCGGATCAAATCAGTCAAAATGCTATCCAAACTGCCATTGACTTGAATGCGATCGATCTTCTCAGCAATGCGTTCTAGGACTTCCAACTCCTTGAGGCGCAAAGCAACAGGGTTATCTTCCATAACCTTTGCAGTATTCAACATACTGCGAGTTGCAGCAGTTTCTTCACGACGACGCACCACGTTAGCTTGGGCAGATTTTTCCGCTTCCACAACCTTGCTCAAGATAGTCTTAATCTCACCAGGGAGAATAATATCTTTTACCCCAACAGAGTCAAATTCAATTCCATACTCGGCAGTTTTCTCACGAATGTATTGGGCGATACTTGTATCAATTGCCCCCTTATTCTCCAGTAAACCATCTAAGGTTTGTTCGCCGACAGCACCACGTAAAGCAAACTGTAGTTCCTTATATAAGAAACCAGGAACATCTGACAAGCTGTTTTTTGCTTTCAATGGGTCGAGTATGCGGAAGCCAGCAGTTAAATTTAAGCGCAGAGGCACTTTATCCTTAGAGAGGATATCTTGACCGGATACTTCCAGAGTTTGCAAGCGAAGGTCGATTGTTTCCGAGAGCCAAGAGCGTCCAAATATCCACCAAGCGTGTATTCCTGGTTGGAGTAGCGTTTGAAACTCTTGATTAATGTACAGTAGCCCAATATGCTGTGCTGGTACTTCCCGAATATGCAAAAAATTGTGGCTTAAGGCTAGTACTTTTGGTGTATTAGATACTAACTCTGCAACAAGGCGGGGTGGTAACTTAGCATCGGTGCTAATGTCAATCACTTGTACCTCAACACCTTGCCAAAACAGCTTGCGACTACCTGGAGCCAAGATGGAGATTACTTGACCTTGATAGCGGACGATCGCTACTTGATGATTTAATACCTGTACTATTTCGCAGTAAGCAGCTACAAAATCAGGATGTTGCTCAATTAGTACTTCTTCCAAAGGAAAGTCTGGATTGGGTATAATTCGGCTGAGAGTGCGTACTACAACATCGCGATCTACAGTCCAGAAAGCATACTCGCCTGGTGAGAGCGATCGCACAAAGTTATTCTGCACATAAAGTAAACCAATTTCAGACTCAGAAATTTGGAATTTCCTAACTCCATTCAAAGCAATTCCACGTAATTGCTGTACGAACTGAGCAGGTAATTCCAAGCTTTCATCCAAGTTGAAAAGATGGCATTCTACCTCAATAAAACCACGCCAAAAAGCTCGTAATTGATTTGGTGCAACTGTCACCCAATTTTGTCCCACGCGCACTAAAGCTGCTTGATTAAATGCAGTTTTGACTATTAAGAAATATTCTTGTAACTCCGAACTATGATTTCGCAGCAACAGTTCTAAGTTCTCAATCTTAGCTTCAGGCTGGTTAAGATCATAAGTTTTAACTTGCCAGTGCCGACCAAAATAAGTGTAAGTACCAGGCTGCAAAACTTTCTTAAAATCACTACGGTGATATAAGATGCCAATTTCGTTAGGTTTGATATAAAAGGTTTTCCACATAGAAATTTGCAGAGATAATTTGGGCAGTTTTAGCCAACGCAGAAATTTTGATAAAAACATTTATCGGTTGTATAGAAATTTATTCTTGTTATTGGTTGAACCCCCGTACCCTCGTTTCCAGGTTCAACCTGGGAACGAACCATTGTGAGGAACCCCGCCTTGTGTCCTCAAGTAAGTCTTATCCTCTTTTGTTCATTATGTATTACACGCATAATACACAATATTTTAAAACTCTGCAAGTGTAGGTGTTTACAGTTTAGTTGCGGGCGAATTGCGTCTCCAAAACTGGATTAAGATTGCTGCAACCTGATTCTAAACGACCCAAGGGCAATCTAGAAAAAGACAACAGCCCTCAAATATACCGTTCGCATTGCCAGTTCCAGATAGCTGGATAGGTTAAGCGAAGGGACATACTCAAGTTAGGGAGAAAACAATTGCACTAGCTCCTTTACAGTTACTACTGAGCATCACTATGTGACGACCAGTAATAAGCACCTACATCACAGAGTTTGTAAGAGAATTGAGGAAAGCTACCGTGAAAGGGTAGTGTCTTTTGACCCGGACAGGGTTTTTGGTGGCAGAAAGTGGATTTGAACCACTGATCTTCGGGTATTATCCCAATGAGCTACCAGACTGCTCTATTCCGCAGATTTGTCTTTTGACCTAGACAGAGGTGGTTGAAAGTATAGGATTTGAACCTATAACCAATCGGTTATGAGCCGATTGCTCTACCAATTGAGCAAACTTTCGGGAGGTCGGGTAAAGAGATGGAATCACTTCCACCTCCTCCCCTAAGAACCGTGCTTGCCACTTTCACGGCACACGGCTCAAGCATTCTACGAACTTACTAAACTCTTCTTAGAGTGAATCTGCTGATGACAGTAGAGATGTACCAGATTAAGATTGTTGTAC
>JBARVL010000335.1:0-5161 GCA_049646245.1 Crinalium sp.
ATGGGCGGATCATGCTCCCGCAAATTATCAGCATAAGTATGAATTAGTAGAAGCGGAAATTAATCGAGTAAATGGGGAAGCTTTCAAGGCGATGGAATATTACGATCGCGCCATTTCCAATGCTAGAGAGCAGGGATATATTCAAGAAGAAGCACTAGCTAATGAACGAGCAGCAGAATTTTATCTATCTTTAGGTAGAAATAGAATTGCTAGAGATTATATGACCGAAGCTTATAATGACTATGTGCGTTGGGGTGCGATCGCCAAAGTACAAGATTTAGAGTTAACATATCCGCAACTAATTAATGCGATCGCAGTAGTAGATGCAGAAAATAATCGCCATCTTCCTATGATAACTAAAAGTAGCCGTAACGCAGCTTCAGCAATAGATTTAGCCACTGTAATTAAAGCATCACAAGCTATTTCTGAAGAAATTCGGCTGGATAAGTTATTAGAAAAATTAATGCGATTGGTTATTAAAAATGGGGGCGCACAAACAGGAAGCTTAATTTTAGCAATAGATGACAAACTTATAGTTGAAGCCCAAGCATCAGTAGATTCTGAATTAGTGGTTTTGCAACCATCAGTCCCAGTAGAAAGCAACCAATTTTTACCACAAACAATAATTAATTATGTCGAGCGAACCAGGGAAGATTTAGTTTTAAGTTATGCTTGTCAAACAGAAAGATTTTTAGCAGATCCTTATATTCTTGGTCATCAAATCAAATCTGTATTATGTACTCCTATTCTTAACCAAGGTAAACTAATTGGCATTCTTTATCTGGAAAACAATCTGGTAAGTGGTGCATTTACGCCTAAAAGGTTGGAATTATTAAAACTTTTGTCTTCTCAAGCGGCTATTTCTTTGCGAAATGCTTTATTATATGCTTCTTTAGAGCAAAAAGTAGCAGATAGAACGCAAGAATTAAATAAAAAAAATCTTCGTCTTAAGCTACTTAACACATTAGCTCGTGAACTTAATTCTGGTCTAGCAGTTGAGCAAATAATTGAAAAAACTGTACAACGACTCAGCCAAAATTTCCCTGATTTCCGGGTAGGTTACTTCACTATTAATGAGGATGGAATTTTAAGTGTAGTATATGCGATGTCTATGACAGGCTACGCCTACGCACCACCAGAAATGCCACTGTCAACTAATACTATAGCAGATTTAAAAACTACTCCTGCTTATTTATTTACCTTACGTCAAGGTCAACCTGTAATCCTTGAAAATATCAATACTGAAATTAGTTTAGCGCCATTAACTGATGTTCTTCAAGCAACTGGCACACAAGCTTTATTAGATATTCCCTTAAAACATTCAGAAAAATTAGTAGGTTTGCTCCGCTTTGACTGTGTTACTCCTCATCAATGGAATCAACATGAAATCGCCACCTTAAAACAGGTAGCTGACTACTTAACAGTAGCTTTGCGAGAAGCTTATACACAACAAGCACTCGTACAAGAACAAGAATTTTTAAAAGCAGTTCTTAATAATGTACAAGCTGGAATTGTTGCTTGTGATGTTGATGGGATTTTAACTATGTTTAATCCTGCTGCCATAGAATGTCATGGCTTACATCAAAAAGCAATTCCGCCTAATGAATGGTCAAAATACTACAAGTTATATTTACCTGACGGTAAAACTCTCATAAAAACTGAAAATATACCTTTATTTCGAGCATTACAAAGTGATAATGTTCGCAATGAAGAAATGATTATTATTTCCGCGCAGGGAGAGGAACGTACTTTACTCGTTAGCGGACAAGCAATTATCGACCCCCAAGGCAAAAAGCTTGGTGCTGTAGTTGCTACACAAGATATTACCTTAATCAAGCAAGCAACTAATGAAATAGCTTTAGCGCGAGATCAAGCATTAGCTGCTACCCGTGCCAAAAGTGAATTTTTAGCAACCATGAGCCATGAAATTCGTACTCCGATGAATGCCGTAATTGGCATGACTGGGTTGCTGTTAGATACAAATCTTACACCAGAACAGCGCAAATTTGCCGAAATAATTCGTAATAGTGGGGAATTATTACTCACCCTAATTAACGACATTCTCGACTTTTCTAAAATTGAATCTGGCAAACTTGAATTAGAACTCCAGCCTTTTGATATCCAGCACGTTATTGAAAGTTCTTTAGATTTATTGGCATCAAATGCACTTAATAAAGGATTAAAACTAGCTTACTTGTTAGACCCTCAAACTCCTACCACAATCAAAGGAGACTCTACAAGATTACGACAAATATTAGTAAATTTGCTCAGTAATGCTGTTAAGTTTACAGACAAAGGAGAAGTAATTGTTTCAGTCACAGCGCAAAAATTAGCAGCAGAAGAAGAAAGCCTCAACAACTCAATATCTTACACATCTACATCTGACTCTGGGCTATACAAAATTCAATTTGCTATTAAAGATACAGGCATAGGCATTCCAGAAAACTGCATGGAACGTTTATTCCAATCTTTTATGCAAGTAGATTCATCTACTAGCCGTCAATATGGAGGAACTGGACTAGGACTTGCTATTAGTAGTCGTTTGAGTGAATTAATGGGCGGTCAAATGTGGGTAGAAAGTGGGGAAGGAATTGGTGGAAATCCTCCTCGAAATTGGCAAAGGGCGATTTTATCTGGGGAATTAGCAAATACTAAAGAAATTGTTAGCACTGAATCACAATTTTTCAACTCAAAATCGCAAGGCTGCATATTTTATTTCACTATCATTGCTGCAAAAAGTTCTAATTCTCCCCAAGTTGCCACCGCAATTGGCAAACAATATCAGTTACAAACAGTAAACTTTACACCACCTAAAATCGATCAAAATTTCGCTAAAAAGTTACCGTTGCGGATTCTGGTAGCAGAAGATAATCGGGTGAATCAGGATGTAGCTTTACACTTACTGCAAGCAATTGGATATCGAGCCGATATAGTTAGCAATGGGTTAGAAGTTTTAGAAGCTTTGCAAAATCGCCCTTATGATGTGGTGCTAATGGATGTGCAAATGCCAGAAATGGATGGATTATCAGCGACGCGGCAGATTTGCTCACAATGGGATAGTGAATCGCGTCCTTGGATTATTGCCATGACAGCTAATGCTATGCAAGGAGACAAAGAAGAATGTCTTGCTGCTGGCATGAATGATTATATTAGCAAGCCAATTCGTATAGAAGAGTTAATTCAGGCTTTGAGCAAGTTTCAGCCAAAGAATTTAGTTTTGACTGATGAGCCACAAAAGAGTGTTGTATACAATCAGCAACCTTCTCAACTAACATCTCCAACCTCCTCACCCAAGGATGATAGCCAAAATCCAATTGATGCCAAAATTTGGGCATCTTTACAACAAATGCTTGGTGTTGGAGCTAAGGAAGTGTTAGGGAAAATCATCAACACTTATTTAGAAGAGGCTCCGCGATTGTTGAGTGAAATGAATGCTGCTATTGCAGAAGAAAATCCAGCAGCGTTGGTACTTGCATCTCATTCATTGAGGTCAGCAAGTGCTAATTTAGGAGCTATTAAGCTGTCTAAACTTTGTCAGGAGTTGGAATTAATGGGGCGGGGTGGTACTACGGTAGGGGCGCAAGAAATAATCCTGAAAGTTGAGGCGATGTATGAAATTGTGCAGTCAGCTTTGCTGATTGAAGCACAGCAAGGTTAAGCAATACATCTATATATCTTTGTTATGTTTTACGTCTATTGTGCGATCGCAGACTATCTGTAAATAGCCTCTAGCCACAGACACTAAGCTATCTGAGTTTATAATAGTTAGTAACGATGAATTTGTATCATCTATCTTAAGTGAGATTAATATTTAGTTATCAGTAGAGGTGCAGTGATGGCAAAACCGATTAACGGATATAAAGCAATACATTTTTTAGCGGCATCAGCAGTTTTGGGAACTATTACTATTACTGTTGTCCCTATTGAAACTGCGATCGCCACACCTCTAAAAATTAAAGAGCAAAATTTATCTTCAAACTTTACCCTAGCAGAGAAGCCAGAAGCATTATTAAAATCTGTGGAGGGGGCTGATGAAGAATATGGAGCAACTTTTTTAGATGCCACCACTTGTATCACCAGAGGTAAAGAAATAGGTAGAAATAATCAAGATGTGGTTGTAGGCAAGAAACTCTATACCTCAATTATGCAGATACCTCCTGGGGCTAGGATTACCTGTCGATTGAGAAAAACCGGATCGCCTAGTAAATATCAAAGATTATCTTTAATATTTGGGCTAGATGATGACTCAAATTTTACAGGTGCAAGAATAAGTGTATATAAAGATGGTGATAAATCTGGAAGCAATATTATTACTCGCGGTGAAATCAACAAATTAGTTGTCAATGTTAAAGATGCTCATAGTGTCACATTAGAAATTGACTGCCCGCCAGACATACCTCAATGCCAACCACCAGATAGTGCTGATGAAGAAGATTCATCTTTATATACTGTTCATTTCTTTCAAGCTACACTCGATCCTATACGTGCATCAGTTTCACAACCATTGCCAAAAATCACATCAATTACACAACAAAAAGCTGTAGATCTGATTCAGGCATGGCTACAAGCAAAGAAGGTGATGCTTGCTCCTCCATACAATAGCCAGCTTGCTGCTCAACTAGCAACAGGTCAACAATATGAAAAAGTAGCTGGTGAGAAGGGAACAATTAATTTTTTAAAACGAAATAATGCTTATTATCGCTATGGTATACAAAAAATTGAAAAAGTTGAAAACTTCATAGCTAATAATAATCAAGCTTCCATCCAATTAAGAATAAATGAAGATATCAAATATTATTTAAATAGCCGTATTGATAAAAGTGAAACTGGCATTATCAACAAAAGGATGATTTACAATTTGCAGATTGTAAATGGGCGATGGAAAATAGCTGATTCCACAATTATTGGTTAAAGTAAATTCAGTATTAGTTATCAAAACTGTGGTTGGGTTACGTCGCGCTTAACCCAACCTATATATCTTTGTTATAGTTGATGTCGATTGTGCGATCGCAGACTATATATAGCGCAAAAAAACAAAATTTTCAATATTTACCACTATATCTAAATTAGCGTATAGTCGTGATCTGTCCAAAAAAGATTACTACTTGACCTATGGTTCGAGAGCTTGAGCGGGTAAGCAAAACATCTGAGTTCCCTGAAA
>JBARVL010000336.1:0-3727 GCA_049646245.1 Crinalium sp.
CCAGGATCGAATTGCTCTAAAAACCATAACCGTTGTTGAGCAAATGATAACGGAATAGAATTGTTATCTTGTCTGCGCGGAATTCTTTGATTAGATGAAGCTTCTACTCCTTGTTCTTTGAGCAATAATTCCAGTAATGCCCGTCTTTTAGAGTCAAGTTTAAAATTGCTCATTGTTTAAGCTCCTACTCCGATTAGTGCTGTTTTTTCCGCCAGCATTTTTTCTATTTCCTCATCAGAAAGTTCAGTTATGCTCATTATTAATTCCGCAGTCTGTTCAACTTTAAGGCGCTGAATAGAATCTTTAAGAATGTTTGTAACTTGACCTGCAATAGTTGGTTGCTCAAAGAAATCACGCAAAGGCAGTTCTACTTGGAAAACCTCGCGCACCTTCACAATAAGTTGAGTAACTCGCAGCGAATCTCCACCTAAATCAAAGAAATTTTCATAAATACCCACCTGCTCAATGCCCAAAATTTCGCACCATAAATCAGCTACAACTTTTTCCACATCGGTACGAGGGGAAACAATTTGCTCATCTATCTCTTGGAAAGAATTAGGTATTGGTAAAGCTTTTCTGTTTACCTTGCCATTAGCTGTAAGCGGTAAACTATCCAACACCATGAAGGCAGCAGGAACCATATATCCAGCTAACTTTTCACTTAAAAAATTACGCAAATCTGTAACTTCTAAAAATTCCTGATTAGGAACAACATAAGCAACTAATTTTTTATGATTTTGTTCGCCAACAACACTAACCACTGTTTCTTTAACTGCTGAATGCGTCAGCAATGCTGCTTCTATTTCTCCTAATTCAATTCGGTAGCCACCAATTTTTACTTGAAAATCTTCTCTGCCTAAAAATTCAATATTCCCATTAGCAAGATAACGCCCTAAATCTCCAGTTTTATAAAGTCTTTCACCTGTGCGGGGATGGGTAATAAAACTAGCCGCAGTTTTTACTTGATCTCGCCAGTAACCTTTAGCTAAACCAATACCACCAATATAAAGTTGACCTGGAACCCATACAGGGCAATGTTCTAACGCTTGATTTAATACATAAAAGCGTTGATTTTTCATTGGTTTACCGTAAGGGATGCTTTTCCAATTGGGATTTACTTCTGCAATTGGATACATAATTGACCAGATAGATGCTTCTGTCGCACCACCTAAACTGATAACTTCTGTTTGCGAATTGAAAGCTTTAATTTGATTAGGTAATGTTTTTGGTAGCCAATCACCACTTAACATTACTAACCGCAACTTCTGGAAGATAGCAGCATTATTAGCACCATAATCAACCATCATTTGCATTAATGCTGGAACAGAATTCCAAATAGTAATCTGTTTATTTTGCATTAATTGCGCCCAATGTGCAGGTTCTTGAGTTGATGCAGCATCGGGGATAACTATTGTCGCGCCAGCAGCTAAAGTGCCGAAAATGTCATAAACTGAAAGGTCAAAGTTAAGGGCAGAAAGAGCAAATACGCGATCGCCTGATTGCACATTAAAACGCTGATTAATATCTAAAATCGTATTAACAGCACCACGATGATCGATGACTACCCCTTTGGGTAAACCAGTAGAACCAGAAGTATAAATAATATATGCAATATCTTCTGGTTTTTGTACAGGTTCTAGTGGGGGAATTTGACCCCACCCCAACCCTCCCCTTATTAAGGGGAGGGAGTTAGTTTCCCCCCTTGATAAGGGGAGGGAGTTAGTTTCCCCCCTTGATAAGGGGGGATTAAGGGGGGTAATATCTACACAAATGCGTTGAATATTATCCGACCAATCTAAATTGCTATCTATCCAAGATTGAGTAACAACTAACTGTACTTCTGCTTGATTAAGAAGATGCGATCGCCTTTCTGCTGGTAATTTTGGATCAATCGGTACATAAGCCGCACCCGCAGCCAAAATACCTAAAACGCCAACAACTTGCTCCCAACCTTTCTCCATAACAACAGCAATTAACTGATTAGGTTTTGCCCCTAGTTGTCGCAGTTGATAACCAAGTTGTTGAGAACGTTGATATAACTCTTGGTAAGAAAGAGTGCAATTAGTTGTAACTACAGCCGTTTTTTCGGCATATTTAGCTACTTGATTAGTAAATAAAGTGTGCAAGAGTTCTGGTGATACTAAAGCATCAGTAGCATTAATAGTTGTACGTTGCTCTAATTGTGTATGTGGAATTAGTCGGGGATGCGTTTCTTGCCATTCTAATTGATTAGCCAGATTTTCTAACAACTTACAATAAGCTGCAAACATATCATCCAGAAGTCCTGCGGGGAAAACATCTTCCACCGCATCCCAGTTGAAAACTAACGCGCCTGCTGCTTCTGCAACTTGATGATCTAAGAAAACTTGCGGCGTTTGGGTAATACCGTAAACATTTTCACCCAACCAATCTAGAGGGAAATTTTGCTCTCCATCTTGCGTCAGCGTGCTAGTAAATACAACTGGCATCAAGGCGCTAGAAAGTCTGCCTTGAGTACGTGCTAATTCTCGTAATACTTGCACACCGCTAACATCACGATGATCTAAATCTTCCCAAAGTTGTGCTTGTAAACGTTTGACACGATTGATAAAAGCATCTTGTTTTGAATTATCTACCTCTAACAAAGTTAGTGAAGTGAAATCTCCTATTAGTTGATTAACTTCAGGATGTAGAGGTAAACGATTAAATAAAGTCAGAGCTAAAGTAAAGCGAGGATTTTTACTCCAAACTGTTAAAACTTCTGCAAATGCACCTAACAAGATTCCAGAAGGTGTAATTCCTGCTTGACTCGCATAAGTTTTTAACTTTAACCAAGTATTTGCTGCTAATCTACCACTCCGACGTACAAAGTGGGGATTTTTAATAGCAGATATTTGTGCTAAAGGTAATTCTGGTGCTGGTGCGAGGTTAAGAATGCGATTTTGCCAATAATCCCAAGCGCGTTGATATTGTGGAGAATTGCGCTGATTAACCTCAGCTAAAACATAATCGCGGAAAGAAATTTCTAGAGGTGCGAGGGAGGTTTCAGGATTTTGGTATAACTCAGCTAATTCGCGCCCGATAATTTGGAAACTCCAAGCATCACTAATTAATAAATCAAAACTAAAGTGTAAGCGAGTGCGTTGATTATCTAGTTGTGTAGCACAGATTTCAAATAAAGGAAATTGATCTGAAGATAGTATTTGATGATCGAGGCGATCGCGTACAGCTTGCAACTCTAAATTAACAACTTCCTGCTGTTGTCCCCGCAGATCCAAAACTTTAATTTCATAACTTGGCACTTGCTTAATTATTTGCTGCTGTCCATCAGGTAAAATAATTGTCCGCAGCATTTCGTGACGTTCAATTAAACGTTGCCAAGCTTGATTAAATCGTTTGATGTCTAAATCAACAGCGTCAATTTCTACATAAATATGAGTCGCAATATTACCTAATTCAAAAGCTGTACTTCTGCCTACCCAGTAAGCTTGTTGAATATCTGTAAGCGGAAAAGGTTGATATCGTTGATTTAAATCAGGTGTAATTCCTGGAATATCACTAACATCTGCTTGATTTTCTATTAATTGGTATCCCGAAACTTCATCAGCCAAACCAGCTATAGTCGGAGATTTAAACAAACTACGCAACGGTAAATCTACTTGAAAAGCTGACCGTATTTGGGCAATAATTTGTGTAGCTAAAAGAGAATGTCCGCCTAACTCAAAGAAATTATCATAAATTCCTACTT
>JBARVL010000337.1:0-10209 GCA_049646245.1 Crinalium sp.
TCAACATTACCCCTAGAATTTGTACCAGATATACTGGCAGAATTAGGTAATCTCAAACATCCCCATCAAAAATTAATCGGGTTTGCTGCACAAACAGGGGATATAGTTACACCTGCATTAGAAAAGTTACACCGAAAGAAATTAGATTTTATTGTTGCTAATCCTATAGATCAACCAGATAGTGGATTTGGTAGCGATCGTAACAAAGCTATTGTAATTAATCGCCAAGAACAACAATTTGAAATAGAACCTTGTTCTAAATTAGAAATGGCTCATTATATTTTTGACATTGTGCAAAACGCTAGTAGCATTTGATGAGATAAGAATTGAATCCAGATTAAAAAACATAAAACAAAAATATCCCCCCTCCCCGTCAACGGGGAGGGGGCTAGGGGGTGGGGTTTTACTTATACGCGATCGGCAATTCCATTCCAAGCTTGAATCACTCTTATAAGCCTTTGAGGTAAACGATCTGAACCCAAATCAGCATAGCGAGTTGTACCTTGCCTACTGGACAGAGTAACAGTAAAATAGTCTGCTGCACCACTAGGAGCGTTGTAACTTAAACGATTAAACTGAGTAAAACCCTGTTTTTCCAGAAATCTTTGGAAATTTTGTAGCTGTTGCTGAGAAATTTGAGCAGTTCGTCGCTCAGAAGTTGTACCATTACCATTAACCAATTCTCGAATAACTTGCCCATTATTCAACAACGTAGTTTGGTAAGTTCTACCAGCTATCCCACCACTAGAAATAGCTCGAAACACAACATTAATTGGTAAAGGTGGCGGTAATTCACTGGCAGAAATTGTAGTAGGTTTGATTGTACCAACTTCACCGACGTTGCTACTAGCTTCATCTAAAATCACCGTAGAGCCAGATTCATTAGTACGATAAACCAAGCTTCGTTTACCATATATCTCTACACGCCAGCCTGATACGATCGCTTCAGTACAAGCAATACCAGGAGTAGATAAACCTAAACAGCCATTTGACCACTTTTTACGTTCAGCTTTAACAATCTGCAATTGAGAAACAGGTAAATTCAAATATTCGGATGCTTCACGCAAAACCGCATCAACAACTGAATTTGGCAGTTCGCCAATATTACTAGCTGCTGTATCCAGCTTGACCACTGATCCAGATTCGTTAGTCCGATAAACCCAACGTTGTTGTCCATTAGCTACAACTATCCGCCAACCCGGTACGATCGCTTGTGTACAAGCAATACCTGGACTAAATAAACCTAAACAACCATTTGACCAATTTCGACGTTGAGACTCAACAATACGGAAATCTGAAGTTGGTAAACCTGTCCTACGAGAGACTTCGCGCAAAACAGCATTAGTAACAGATACCTGTGAATTTCCGCCAGTAGTTTGATTTTCTAAGCGCAAAGTGCGTCCACTGCTATCTGTGCGATATGTCCAAGTTTGATTACCATCAGATACAACAACGCGCCAACCTGGAACTATTGCTGCTAGGCAACTTTCTTCTGGTTTACCTAAACCAAGACAGCCATCAGTCCAATTTCGCCGACTATAACTCACTACTATTAATTGAGAAATGCGTTGTTGCCGCGTTAAATCTTGGCGTATAGCATTAAGAACATTCGCGGGTAATCTATTCAAGCGAAATCTTTGGGATCTTAAACGTTGAGTCGTTTGATTGCCTATTTGATTTTTTACTGACAAACTAGCATTAGTATCAGCAACTTTTTCAGGAGCCGCTACTGCCATCTGTAGTAAAGTTATAGTTGATGTTAGCGATAATATTCCTGTTAAAAACAGTGTCGCCAACATTCTAGAATGGGCTGTTCTAACACTATTGAAGAGTGTAGATTGATGTTTATAAATCATAAATAGTTATAGTAATACCAACATAACCTTAGACCCTATATACTACTATTTAGTTCCGTAATTACGCGAGCTAAATTACTTTTAGGAATAAAATTTATGGTACTAACAGCTTCAACCATGCTGCAACTAGGAACTCAAGCCCCAGAGTTCCACTTACCCGATGTAGTGTCTGGTGAGAGAATTTCAATTTCCACGTTTGCTGATAAAAAAGCCTTACTGGTGATGTTTATTTGCCAACATTGTCCTTTTGTAAAACATATCCAGGCAGAACTGGCAAATCTTGGCTCATACTATGCTAATCAAAGCCTGGGAATTGTAGCAATCAGTGCTAACGATGCTACTAACTATCCTAACGATGCTCCAGACAAACTTAAGGAAATGGCGCAAGAGCAAGGTTTTAATTTTCCTATTTGCTACGATGAAAGCCAGGAAACAGCCAAAAAATACACTGCTGCTTGTACGCCAGATTTCTTTGTGTTTAATGGCGATCGCAATTTAGTTTATCGCGGTCAACTAGATGATAGCCGTCCTAGCAACGGTAAACCAGTCACAGGTAAAGATTTACGTTCTGCTATTGATGCAGTACTAGCAGACAAACCAGTTAACCCAGAACAGCAGCCTAGTATCGGCTGCAATATTAAATGGAAACCTGGGAACGAACCCAATTATTTCAACTCTTGACATACTCTCCCATCTGTAGAGACGCGAAATTAGACGCTTCGCGCCCCGCTAGGAGTACGCATCTATACGCTTTTATAGGTTGGTTGGTTTTCAAAAAACTTCGAGGCAGAGCCTCTAACCCTTGCCATCTCGTTACCAGGTTGAACCTGGTAACGAATGCCTTGAGGAACCCTGCCTCATGATCTCAATTTGGTTTATATACTCTATATGCCAAGCATACATAAATGTTGGCACTATCATTCATTCAGCCTAATTTCTGCTTAAAGTACTTGCCCCTTCAAAGCAGCAAGTGGCAAACACAAAAGTTTTTTTGGTGTAGGCACGTAAGCTCGTTGGCTAAAAACGTCGTACTGGTTACGCTCGATCGCATCTAAAATTCCTCGGTACAGCATCAAAGCTGCCCAAACAGGCCAACGAGCATCAGGACTAAGATATTTAATTCCTTTCTCCGCCTCAGCATAGTACTTTCGCGCCCGTTGAATTTGGAAACCCATTAACTCACACCAGCGTTCATCAACCACACCTTTTAATAAATCTTCTTCAGTGTAGTTAAATAAAGCTAATTCTTCTAACGGCAGATAGATGCGACCTCGACGGGCATCTTCCCCAACATCTCGGAGAATATTAGTTAGTTGGTTAGCAATTCCAAGTGCGATCGCTTCATCTGTAGGCAGATAGACTTCTTGACTTTTGTTCCAGGCAGCCGTATAGGGGGAAGTATCTACACCCATGATTGTAGTTGACATCAATCCCACAGTACCAGCAACTCGATAACAGTAGAGATTTAACTGCTCAAACGTTTCATAGCGATTGCGGTATAGATCCATACGCTGACCAGCAATCATATCTCGAAACGGTTGAATATCCAATTGGAACCGAGTCAAGGTATCTACTAAAGCCACATCTGAATCATCAAAAGCTTGCCCAGCAAATAAAGCTTCTAGTTGTTCTTCCCATTGATCCAGTGTTTCAGGAGTAGTAGTCGTTGCCTCCTCTCCATCCACTAGCTCATCAGTTCGCCGACACCAAGCGTAAATAGCCCAAATGGCGCGACGTTTCGCTTCCGGCATCAGTAGCGTGCCGAGATAAAACGTCTTAGCGTATGTTGCCGTAATTTGGCGACAGATTTCGTAGGCATCCTCAATAGAGGCCAGCATTCTCATGCAAGGGGACTTATACACTTGGAGCATTCGTTGCAGGCTGAAATGATGGTGAGCTAGGGACAGGTGATGTGAGATTTTCGAGCAATGAATTTGGAATTTAGAGCTACTTACTCAGATTTTCGAGTGTTTGTACTCAGCTAAGTTTCCTCATCATCCAAAATATACAATGGCATGATGGCGCTTAAGCTATTTGTACTTCTGAGTTCTGAGTATTAAGATTTAATTCCTCAATTCTCACTCCTGATTCCTGACTACTTACAATTGCCTGCGCTGTCAGCTTACCAGAAAGTACGGCACCTTCCATACTTGCTAAGTAACGTTGCATTGTGTAATCGCCTGTGAGAAAGAAATTAGCGATCGGGCTTTTTTGATCGGGACGATATTGTTGCCGTCCAGGTGTAGCTTTGTAAACAGAACGGGGAGTTTTGACTACGTGAGATTTAAGCAACTTAGCTGGCTGTAAGTAGCCAAAATGGTCAGGAAATAGTTTTTCTAATTCTGCCATTGTCACGTCTACAATTTCTTGATCAGATTTACTAATCCAATCTTTTGCTGGTGCTAGTACCAATTCCAGCATCGAGCGATCAGGATTAGCATAACCACGACAGGCATTGCTCATATCAGCATAGACGCTTAAAAGAGGCGATCGCGAAAACAACAAATGGTCAATTTCTGTAAGCTTGCGGTCAAACCACAAATGTACATTAATCACAGGTACTCCCTCTAAGCCTTCTAGCTTTTGGAAATACTCCATTTGCTTCCACTGCTCAGGTAACATCACTTTCAACGGGTCAACAGGCATAGCAGAGACATACGCATCCGCAGTAACTACCTCTGAATCTGTACCATTTTTTTCCCGTATTAAAAAGCCGCGTACAGTTCCATCTGGGTTAAGCAAAAATTCTTTAATCGAAGCATTTAACTTTACTTCCCCACCACGTTCGGTAATGTAATCTACCATTGGTTGACACAACCGTTCCGTAGGCGCACCATCAAGAAATGCCATTTTAGAGCCATTTTTTTCTTGCAGGAAGCGATTTAGGGCTGTAAGCAAAATAGTTGCAGAAATCTCATCAGGATTGATGAAGTTTAGCGCCTTTGACATGGCAATAAACACTTCTTTTTCTACCCTTGGGGGGATGTTCTGCTTTTCCAGCCACTCCGACCAAGAATATTTATCCATTTCTTCCACATACTTTTGCCCTTGAATCATCGCTGGAATTAAACCAATTCCAAAACGAATTTTCTCCGACCAAGTGAGCATATCATTGTTGCCCAGAATTGCTAGAATTCCATTGATTGGCGCTGGTAAATCAGGAAAATCGAAGCGAGAGTAAGTTCCAGGCGCTTCAGGTTGGTTGAAGATCATTGTGTGTTCTTTCCACTGCAACCGATCTTCAATTCCTAGTTCCTTAAATAATTGCAACATATTAGGGTAAGCCCCAAAAAATATGTGCAAACCAGTTTCGTACCAGTCGCCGTCGGCATCTTGCCAAGCAGCAACCTTACCCCCCAAAACGTCTCGACGTTCATAGATAATGGGGGTATGACCAGCATCAGTTAAGTATTTGGCACAAGAAAGCCCAGCTAAACCTGCCCCAGCGATCGCAACTCGCATTTGTTTTGCTACTGCCCTAAAGAGTGGAAACCAGATGTTCTGGATTTCATTATATTTGCATTTCGTTACATATTGACGCAAGCTTTAAGGAAATCATTATGAACTACGATAACCCAGATGCACCTCAACCCCTAAGCCAAGAAGATTTAGCACTCGCTGTGAATTTATCCGAAGTGAGGGAACTGCGACAATTTTTTTACGAAAATCTTAATAGTTCCTTAAGGGCAGTATTTAGCCACTGTGACTGGAGAATTACTTGCTATGAGCGTAATTCGGCGGAAATGGTGATTGTTTGCCCGAATATGGCAGTCTACAAGCGGTTGAAACAGAAAGCCGAAATGCTGCACGCCCGATACAGGAATTTAGTTCAGTGCGATCGCACCAGATTTTGTATTTGTTATCCTCCATCTCAAAATGCTGTTTATGAGCATGAAATTGATACTAGGCGACCTAGATCCGATTGGTTTTATACAGATGATTTTGATGATGACTATTTGTTTTAACAGTTAATAATTGTCAATGATATATGACCATTCTCTTTAACAAAATAGACATTTTAACGCTAGATTTAGTGAAGTATTTTAACATAGATCGTTCACTTTTTGAATTAAATAGGGCTAAAATTTCGGTGCTAGTCCTTTGTTCGTAATTTGCAGTTTAGCGCCATTCTTATTCCTGATCTGAGTGTTGATATGCTGAAACAAGTCTCGATTATAGTTATTCTTTTATGCTGTGTGTCTTAAAGTTTTTATTCAATAAAATATTTGCAAATCACTAAAAACCTTGATCCTTAATTTCTGCTCACAAAAAAATAAGTTTTATGGATTTGAATAATTGTTGACATTTTGATTTAATTAATTTAATTATTGATTTACTTAGGTGTGATCTATTTGAGCTACATTGTCAACCAAAATAAAAAAATTGCTCTATGCAAATGTGAATTCAATAATTAAAGCAATTAGGGCTAGAATGGGGTATTGTTAGCTACAAAATCTCAAAAAAATGTTTTCTCCTCGACACAGATAGGAAATGTTAAGCTAATGTGCGTTGAAGTTGGATAGTTAAAATCAGTGAAATGAAGGAATGCCGACGATAGCTGACAAGCAATTAAACTGCCATGTTAGATTAACGACTGCCAAAGTATATGTATTTACCAGTAGCAAGATACAATAAAATTAACAATGTTCTCAAAATTAAGTTATAAGGCAAGCGAGGAGAACCGCAACGCATGGGAAAAGTAGTCGGCATAGATCTGGGTACAACTAACTCAGTAGTAGCCGTCATGGAGGGCGGAAAGCCAGTCGTGATTGCTAATTCAGAAGGAATGCGGACGACTCCCTCCGTGGTTGGTTTCAATAAAGACGGAGAACGCATAGTTGGGCAAATGGCACGGCGGCAAGGAATTTCCAACCCGCAAAACACCTTCTATGCAGTGAAGCGATTTATGGGTCGCAAATATGCTGAACTCAGCCCACAGTCGAAACAAGTTGCTTACACTATCCGTAAAGATGAAGAAGGCAATATAAAAATTAAATGCCCCAGGCTGAAGCAAGACTTTGCCCCAGAAGAAATCTCAGCAATGATCCTGCGAAAGCTGGCAGACGAAGCCAGTCGCTACTTAGGGCAACCAGTCACAGGGGCAGTAATTACAGTTCCGGCGTATTTTAACGACTCCCAGAGGCAAGCAACGCGAGATGCTGGTAGAATCGCAGGGCTAGAGGTAATGCGAATTCTTAATGAGCCAACAGCAGCATCTTTAGCTTATGGATTAGACAAACAAGATAATCAAACCATCCTGGTGTTTGATCTTGGAGGTGGCACATTTGATGTCTCCATCCTCGATGTCGGTGATGGAGTATTTGAAGTCAAAGCTACCAGTGGCGATACTCAGCTAGGTGGTAACGATTTTGATAAAAAAATTGTTGACTGGTTAGCAGATCAGTTTTTAGAAACAGAAGGGGTAGATTTGAGGCGCGATCGCCAAGCCTTACAAAGATTAACAGAAGCCGCCGAAAAAGCTAAGATTGAACTTTCTGGCGTTACCGTTACTGATATTAACTTACCATTTATCACCGCCACAGAAGATGGACCAAAACATCTAGAAACCCGCTTAACTAGAGCGCAGTTTGAAGAACTTTGTGCAGATTTAATTAGCAGATTACGCACTCCCGTCAAACGCGCCTTATCAGATGCACGCATGACACCTGCTCAAATTGACGAAGTAGTTTTAGTAGGTGGTTCTACCCGTATACCCTTAGTACAGCAGTTAGTTCGCGGATTAATAGATAAAGAACCAAATCAAAATGTTAATCCTGACGAAGTTGTAGGTGTAGGTGCTGCTATTCAAGCAGCAATACTAGCTGGTGAAGTCAATGATGTATTGCTACTCGATGTCACACCTTTATCACTAGGACTAGAAACAATTGGGGGAGTAATGAAAAAGCTCATCCCCCGCAACACACAAATTCCAGCACGTCGCTCTGATATCTTTTCCACCGCCCAAAATAATCAAACCTTAGTGGAAATTCATGCCCTCCAAGGTGAGCGTGAAATGGCAGCAGATAATAAGTCCTTGGGGCGGTTTAAGCTGACAGGTATTCCCCCTGCACCACGAGGCGTACCTCAAATACAAGTTTCTTTCGACATAGATGCTAATGGAATATTACAAGTAACAGCCTTAGACAGAACAACAGGTAGGGAGCAAAGTATTACCATCCAAGATTCTTCTACCTTAAGCGAGGCAGAAGTTAACCGGATGATCCGTGAATCAGAACAATTTGCCCAAACAGACCGCCAGCGCCGAGAAAGAATAGATAAGCGTAACCGCGCTGAAGCCTTAGCACTGCAAGGAGAACGGCAACTCCGAGAAGTAGCTCTAGAATTTGGGATGCAGTTTGCTAGTAGTCAGCGCCGTAAAATAGAAGCAGGAATTCAAGAATTGCGTGATAGTATAGCTCGCGATGACGATCGGCGTATTGACCGATCGCAATCTGATTTACAGGACGCGCTGTACGAACTAAATCGAGAGGTGAGGTTACTATCTAGTGAAGATGAGGATGACTTTTTCGGTTCTATCCGTCGTACATTTACTGGGGAAAGCGATCCTGTAGTACGCGACTACGAGCAACCATCTTCTGGGCGTATACGTAAGAGTAATACATTAAACGATCGCGATGATTACCGCTCTCCTGACAGCGTTGGTTCTGGTCGATCTCGTAGTGAAGGGCGAGGTTATACCACCCGTGGTACACGCACAACCAGAATAGAGGATGATTGGGATGATGATGACGATGACTGGCTTTAAGGTGGGCTGAAGTAAGAAGGATGAAGGCAGCTATTCATACTTTCTACTTCCTACTTCATACTTGATACTGAACTATGCAAAACTTTCGGAACTACTACGAAATTCTAGGCGTTGCTAGAGATGCTTCTAGTGAAGAAATTAAAAAGGTATATAGACGACTCGCACGTCAGTATCACCCAGATTTAAATCCTGGAGATAAAGAAGCAGAGGAAAAATTTAAGGATATTGGTGAGGCTTATGAAATTCTCTCTGATACCAATAAGAGATCGCAGTACGATCAATTCAGTCGTTTTTGGAATCAGAGAGGATTTAATCGAGCTAAAGCAGCACGAAGTGAAACCTTTAAATCATGGAATAGCCGTAGCAATAATCGTAATGTTTCTGAAGACGTTGATTTTGGTCAGTTTAAAGACTTCAACAGCTTTGTTGACCAACTAATAGGGCGTAGGCGAGAAGTTAAGGTAGGAGTTTCTGCTACAGAACGTCCTCGTGTATCAGTTAACTCTTCCGATCAATTTCGTCCTGGTACAACAAAAACAATTTATACAGTCAGTCCTAGTGCTAATCCTAAAAATGTAGAAGCTCAACTAACCTTACCCCTAGAAAAAGCTTATCTAGGAGGTAGAGAACGAATTCGCTTAGAAGACGGGCGTTCTCTTGAAGTTGATATGCCCGCCGGAATGCTCAGTGGTCAGCGCGTAAGATTAAAAAATCAAGGCATTGCTGGGGGAGACTTATATTTAAAAATTACCTTAGCTCCCCATTCATTCTTTAAGCTAGAAGGATTTGACGTTGTTTGTCGTCTACCTTTAACACCAAGCGAGGCAGTTTTAGGCGGACAAATAGAAGTTCCTACACTTGATGGTCTTGTAAAAATGAGCGTTCCACCAGGCGTAGCATCTGGTCAAAAGTTGCGTCTTGCTGCTAAAGGCTTTCCCAATGACAATGGTAAGCGAGGAGATCAGTTAGTGGAAATCGAAATAGTAGTTCCCAAAAATATCAGCCAGCAGGAACGAGAACTATACGAAAAATTGCTCAAAATTCAAAGTTTTAATCCTCGCCTAGATTTACTCTTATAGGCAATTAAAACTGTGAACATACTCCTGATCTGTAATTTCTATTTAGACTTCATTTTAGTATCACAGGAATTACGCAAAGCCTCTACCTGTAGGGTGCGTTACGCTTCGCTAGCGCACCCTACCCACTATATGTGGAGTAACTGCGTAAGTCCTGTATCATCAAGTCAATGGACAACACCCAGTAACTTGTATAATTATTCCCGATTTTATAGCTGATAAAGTGAAGTAAATCGAACCTTTAATTCAATACACGCTTACGCTGTTTGGGCGTGTATTCCTTTTTGAATTATTAAGTAAATTGATTGGGTTATGCAAAACGCATCATATCAAAAAAACCAAGCCTTCTATATGTTAGCGAGAGAAGGCTTGGTTTTTCTGAAAAAGAACCTGGCACAGAGCGATTGTCCCGTGGGGCGACCCCCAAAGTATCGTAGCTGCTGAGGCGTTTCACAACCGAGTTCGAGAAGGATTCGGAGTGGTACCGCCGCGCAATAGCACCAGGAAAAGG
>JBARVL010000338.1:0-3154 GCA_049646245.1 Crinalium sp.
ATTACTATCAACAGATTAATGCTGTAATACTTAAGCGCCAAAATCCGATTACGGGTTTGTTACCAGCTTCTACGGCGATTACTGCTCACGGCGACTATACAGATGCTTGGGTGCGGGACAATGTTTATAGTATTTTGGCGGTTTGGGGACTGGCGATCGCGTACCGCAAGGTAGATACTGATCCAGGGCGGTTGTTTGAACTGGAACACAGTGTAATTAAGTTGATGCGCGGGCTGTTGTTTGCGATGATGCGACAAGCGCACAAGGTTGAACGCTTCAAACAAACTCAATCGCCTTTAGATGCGCTGCACGCTAAATATAATACCCAAACTGGTGATGTGGTGGTGGGTGATGATGAGTGGGGACATTTGCAATTAGATGCAACCTCACTATTTATTCTGATGCTGGCGCAGATGACAGCTTCGGGGCTACATATTATTTATTCTATTGATGAAGTAAATTTTGTTCAGAATTTGGTGTATTACATTGGACGGACTTACCGCACACCAGATTATGGGTTATGGGAAAGAGGGAATAAAGCTAATCGTGGTAATCCTGAATTAAATGCTAGTTCGGTGGGGATGGCTAAAGCTGCGTTGGAAGCAATTAATGGATTAAATTTATTTGGGGTGCGGGGTGATCAAGCTTCTGTTATTCATGTTTTAGCAGATGAAATTGCGCGATCGCGTCTTACCTTAGAATCATTATTACCCAGAGAATCTAGCTCAAAGGAAACTGATGCAGCATTGTTAAGTATTATCAGTTTTCCTGCATTTGCAATTGAAGATGTGCAACTAATAAAACGCACGCGCACAAAAATTATTGAAAAGTTACAAGGGCGCTACGGTTGCAAACGGTTTTTACGCGATGGACATCAAACAGTTTTAGAAGATACAACTCGCTTACATTATGAACCTTGGGAACTACAGCAATTTGAGCATATTGAGTGCGAGTGGCCGTTATTTTTTACCTATCTACTTTTAGATGGTGTATTTAGGGGAGATAGCGAACAAGTAAAAGATTACCAACAACGTTTATCATCTTTGTTAGTTGAAAATGGTGGGCAATTATTACCAGAACTTTATTATGTACCCGCAGAAAATGTAGCAGCAGAAAAAGCATCTCCTCATAGCCAAAAGCGTCTTCCTAATGAAAATGTTCCCCTGGTTTGGGCGCAAAGTTTATATTTCTTAGGTCAGCTTTTAATCGAGGGATTATTAGCACCTGGAGATATCGATCCGTTAGGTCGTCATTTATCTATTGGAAGTAACCGCAAACCAGTCGTACAAATAGCTTTAATTGCTGAAGATGAAGATTTACAGGCACAATTAGCAGATTATGGATTTGCTTCACAAACCCCTACACAAATAGAACCAATTTCCATCCGTCAGGCAATAGAACTTTCAGATATTTATTATCAAATTGGTCGCAACAATCAACTGAGTATGACGGGACGACCAGTAAGACGTTTACGAAGTTTGACAACGGCAAGGATTTTTAAAATTCGGGGGGAAACCATTGTTTTCTTACCTTCGTTTTTAGATCAACAGCAGTTTTATTTAACGTTAGATTACCATTTTTTGGTGGCGGAAATAAAAAGTGAATTAGCTTATATTCACGAGCATTGGTGTGAGTTAGGTCGTCCCACAATTACGCTATTGCTAACTCATGGTTTGTTGGCAGAGGGAAGTCAGGAATTTGTGAAAAGCTCAAAAAATGTCCTTCACAAATTTGACTCACCGTTACTTAAACTGATGAACGAATTACAAAACGGAGTGTGTAATGGTGTACCAGTAAAATTAGGAAGAATCAATCAATTAATGCTGACTTCTGGGAGAGAAAGAATTGATTTTCTCCACGATTTTGAATTTACCCAAGCTGCTGTTAAAGATGCTGCGCCTGCTTGTTACTATTTGCCTTATCATCCCAATAAGAATTTCCCTTTAAGTAATACCCAAGAATTTTTACTAGAGTGTGAAACTAATTTAGGGTTGTTGCTAAGAAGTTTGCGTGAGTCAGAAAATATCTATCAACAAATTGAGTTATTACAAACACTCAACCGTTTACAAGGAATAGATTTTGATACAGGTTTTGGAGATTCAGGAATAAAAGTTACGGTTGCAGATTTATTGAATGAAGTTTATATTAAGGCGGGTGGTGAAGGTAGACATCCCCATTGGTCTGTGATTAGGTATGCGGCGGCGTTATTAAATAAGGTTGATATTGGTTTATCGGACGCGGTGACAGAAATTTTGGTGCGGGGTAAGCAAATAACTGTAGGGAAAGCTTACAGTGAAGCTTCTTTAATTACGCGCCCGATGTCTTACCCAGAAATTATGGATAAGATTAATGAGTTTTGTCGGGAAGATATTCGCGATCGCGTTCTTACTCAAGAAATTTTAATTTATCTTGGTTTGTTAATCAAGTCAGACCCCCAATTACTTGATAACTTGTTAACGTTGCGGGTGGGTTATTTAATTTTGTTGCTCACAAGTGAATTAGCAGTTGAATTAAAAGTAACTCAAGATGAAGCGTATGAGCGATTAATGGCATTAAGTCCATTTGAAATAAAAACGCATTTACGTCAAGTTTTAGCTGGGTATGAAGGCATGAATCAAGTATTACGTCAACAAGAATCTTTGCACGTTAAACAACCAGAGCAAGATATTGATTGGGTAGTATTACCAATGGAACAAGATGAGGGAGAAGTACCCTTTGCAGGTTGGTTACGACAAAGGCAGTTAAATGGTGCAATTAATCGCGTTCCTAAAGACTTTTACCCGAATGTTTGGAAGTTAATGAAACATTCTAAAGGGTTAGTAATTGGTGATAAGTTAGAACGGCGAAATCGTTTGGATAGTGATGTAATTTTGTCGGAAATGACACCTGGGGAGAAGAATTTTGCTTTGAGGATTGAGCATTTATTGAATAAAATTCAAGCGCCAGAGTATCGACAAGTTAATATTGAGACCTTGATGGAATTAGCTGCGATCGCAGAACGCAATCCTAATTTACAAATAGAAGAATATTTAGTATTAGATGTAATTATTGGTCATGCTGTGCGCCTTGCTTGGTTAGAACGCTTTCCAGAAAAAGCCCATAGATATGATGAATATAAAGCGGCGGCATGGCGGGCTTTTTATGGTACTTCTCC
>JBARVL010000339.1:0-3863 GCA_049646245.1 Crinalium sp.
AACAGGCTGTACAGCAAGCAAACCAAACAGTACAATCTGGGGATGCAGCGATGAACCGTACAGTTGAGGGAATTTCTGAGATCCGCGAAACCGTTTCCCAAACAGGGAAGAAGATTAAGCAGTTAAGTGAATCTTCCCAAAAAATCTCTAAAGTTGTGCAGTTAATTAGTAACTTTGCTACCCAGACAAATGTATTGGCGATGAATGCTGCAATTGAAGCAACTCGTGCGGGAGAATACGGGCGAGGGTTTGCGGTGGTTGCGGATGAAGTGCGAAGTCTGGCGCGTCAGTCGGCGGCGGCGACTACGGAAATTGAGAAGCTAGTGGAAGAAATTCAGGGTGCAACTGGGGAAGTAGCAGCAGCTATGGAAACAGGTATTCAACAGGTAGTCGAGGGAACAAATTTAGTTAATGAAACTCGGCAGAATTTGAATGCGATCGCCGCAGCTACATCTCAAATTAGTCAGCTAGTAGAAAACATCACTGAAGCTACTCAAATTCAAACAAACCAATCTGTAACTGTTACTCAAACTATGAATCATGTTGCTACTATCGCTAACCAAACTTCGGAGGATTCGATTCAAATCTCGTCTAAATTCCAAGAATTGTTGGCAACGGCTCAAGATTTGCAGGCTAGTGCTGGTAAGTTTAAGGTGAATTAAGGGCGTTTATTGGTTAATGCGTCTTTTGCGTTTAATTCTTTTTTCAACGCAAAGGGCGCAAAGGTAAGCGCAAAGGGCGCAAAGGTTCTTGGGAAGTTATCCAAAGATAGTTAATATGATCACCGATGAAAGTATACGGGAGCAAGCTTATTTTTATTTCCAAAGTGAAGCTCCAGAATTGTTACAAGTAATTGAGCAAGAAATTCTCACACTTTTAGAAGACCGTAGCACGCCTAAGATACATAATTTAATGCGGGCAGCCCATACGATGAAGGGGGCAGCCGCGAATGTGGGTTTAGAGGTGATTCAAACTATCGCCCATTCTTTGGAAGATGTTGTTAAAGCTCTTTATAACCCGGAGTTAGTTATTGATGCTGAGTTGCAATCGTTGTTGCTGCAAGGTTACGAATGCTTGCGCGAACCTTTAATGTTGCAACTTAATGGCGGTACTATTAATAAGGAGCAAGCTCTTAATCATTCTAGTGCGGTATTTATCAAGTTAGAGGAAAAGCTGGGGGACTTTTTAAGCGATCCAGCGCAAATACCTAGTTCTGTGGAATTAGGGTTTGATGTTGTGCAATCTATATTTGAAATAGGGGTGCAGCAACGGTTAGAAAACTTGTCTAATGCGATCGCACAAGCTAAAAGTAGCGATCAATCAGAAAATAGTTTATCTGAACTTGCCAATTTATTACGCACGGAAGCAGAAGTATTTATTGGGTTAGCAGAGTCTTTTAATTTATCTGGTTTTGGTGCGATCGCTCAAGCTACAATTACTGCAATAGAAGCCCACCCTAATCAAGCATTAAATATTGCTGAGATTGCTTTAGCTAATTTTAAGGAAGCACAACAGCACATTTTATCAGGCGATCGCACGGATGGTGGCACAATATCAGAAGCATTGCAGCAATTAGCCGGAATTAGCAGTGAAGCTGGGGAAATACCAGTTAATTCTCAAAATTTAGAAGTTGAGCTTGAGCAGTTTCGGGAATTTATTATCAGCGATCGCTTTAACGCTCAAAATAAATTACATCAAAAATTATCTCAGTTTTATTTAAGAGCTACCCGCACTTGCTTAGGTTGGTTTCATCATTACGAAAATATCCCACAATCAGATCTTTCCTTAAATTTACTCGTTCCCCAGGTTTTACCACAAGACACAGAAGAGCAAGAAACAGCCACTCAAGAAGCTCAAACTGTTGCTAAATATATAGATAATTGGATTGGCAATTTTATAAATTCAATTAAAGATCCCCATGATAGCCCGACATTAGGACTTTATCAAAAAGCAGCATTACTCACAGTAAATTTAGCGATCGCTAAATTCTTATATGCTAATCAAATTACTAACCTAGCAGATTACCGCAATTTCCCCCTCATCCAAATTTTAGAACGCCGACTGATTAAAGCTGTTAAAGATTATAAAAATAGTCCTCCCCTAAGTGATATAGAAAAAACCTGGTTAGAGCAACCTTTAATTAATACCTTTATTTTAGAAGAACATTCCCCAGAATTTCCCGATGCTTTCAGTCAAGAAGATACTTTAATCGACGAAATTTGGGGTAGCCCCTCTCAATCAGAAAATAGCTCAATTGCACTAAGTACAGCCGAAAATGTAGTTCCTTTTACCGAAGAATTAAAAATATCTGAACCGAATCAAACCACTAACAACGTAGATCAACAGCGAGAAAAACACCAAGTTAATCATCCCCCCCTACCTCATCAACAAAACCCTGTCAAAACTGGTAATCAATTTGTCAGAGTTGAGTTAGAAGAACTAGAACGAATCAATCATTTAGCTAGTAATTTACTGATCAATCAAAATCGTCAAATTGCTCAAGATGAAAACTTGCAAGCAGTAGTTAATCAACTCAGGGTTCAACTCAAGCAACACCAACAAACAATTAGTCAATTACGTGATTGGTCAAATAAATTATTAACATTACCTTCAAATGGCATTAAAAACGATAGCATAACCGCATTAGGACAACTGCTTTTACCTAATATGCAGTTAGCAGAATTAGGCAATAAACAAGCAACCGCTTTTGATACATTAGAACTTGATCGTTACACAGAATTATATCGGTTATTTATTACTGCAATAGAAGAAACGCTGCAACTAGAAACAGTTACAGAAACAATCGACCAAATTACCAAACAATTTAGCCATACCCTAGAAAGACAACAACGCTTGTTATCGCACATGAGAAATGACATGACGGCGGTGCAAATGTTACCCATAGGGGAGATATTTGGGCGATTTTCGAGGATGGTGGAACAATTAGCGATCGCCAAAAACAAACCCGTAGAATTAAAATTTAGTGGGAGTCAGGTTTTAGTTGATAAAGCGATCGCAGAAAAGCTTTATGAACCACTACTACACCTAGTCCGAAATGCCTTCGATCACGGCATAGAAGCCCCTGAAAAGCGTGTTGAGCAAGGAAAACCCCAAACAGGTCAAATTGAAATTCGCGCCTATCATCAAGGCAATCAAACAATCATTGAAGTTAGAGACGATGGCAAAGGCTTAAACTTTGACTCTATCCGTGAACGAGCAGTTGAGCTAAATTTTATCAGCCCAGAACAAATAAATCAAATCTCCAAATCTCAGCTATTAGATTTATTATTTGAACCTGGGTTTTCTACAGCGCGTACAATTAGCGATCTTTCTGGTAGAGGGATAGGGTTAGATATTGTCCGCAACCAGTTACAAAGTTTGAAAGGTTCTATAACAGTTGAATCGCAACCACAAATGGGAACTATCTTTTCACTACAAATTCCCTTTTCTCTGACCAGCGCCAAGTTTTTTGTCTGTCAGGCAGGTAATTTTAATTATGCCTTATTATCAGAATCTATCGTCAAAATAGTTCTGGCTAAATCTGAACAAATTCAGGTATGGGAAGACAAAAAAATATTGCTATATGAACAAGGTTATGCTAATGAACAACAAAATACAGTAGCTATACCTGTTTATCAACTATCAGAATTAATTAATTACAATTATTTTGCTAAATATTCATCCTTAATTAAGGATAAAACTGCTGGTATTAAGTCTGAGCAAAAAAGTCAAACAGATAATCTGCAATTATTTTTACTGCGGGGAACCACAGGTTTATTAGCACTAGAAATCGATCAGATTATTGGTGAACAAGAATTAGTAATTAGACCATTAGGAAGTGCGATCGCCACACCAAACTATAT